>JALHUR010000246.1 GCA_022867325.1 Candidatus Aminicenantota bacterium
CGTGACCTTCATCCGGGACGGCGCGGTCGTCTTCTCGGCCGCCAAGGACGAGATCCTGGAACGGTGGGCCGTCGTCAAGGGCGGGCCCGAGCTGCTGGCCGAGGAGCACAGGGGGCTCCTGCAGGGGGTCCGGAAGCGCGAATTCGTCGTCCAGGCCGTCAGCGCCGACGCGGCCGAGGCCAGGCGCCGGCTTGGGAAGACCGCGCTGATCGAGAGGGCCTCGCTCGAGGACATCATGTTCTACCTGACGAGGGGGAACGGCCATGCTTAAGCTTTGTTGGAAGGATTATCTGGCCTGCCGCTGGATCTGGCTGCTGGCCCTCCTGATCTTCGGCCTGAACGCCGTAACCCCGATGGGCTGGTTCAGCCTGGCCTACATGCTGATGGGGGCCGCCCTTGTCTTCGGCTGCCTGCTGATCATGGTTGTCATCGAAGACAAGAACAAGACCGAGACCCTTTACGGGAGCCTTCCCCTCAAGCGGTCGACGATCGTCCGGGGAAAGTACCTGCTCGCGTTGCTCCTGACAATGGCCGGAGGGATCGTCGTTTTCGGGGGCGTCTTTCTGATTTCCCGGATAGCCAAGGCTCCCCATCTGAGGATGGATCCCCGTCTCATGGTCTCCGTCGACGGCGCCGTCGGGTATGGGCTGGTCGTTATCGGAATCATCGCGCTCTATCTTCCCTTTTATCTCGGATTCGGCCTCGCCCGCGGCAGCTTCTGGTTCTCGGCCGCCGTGATGGCCCTCAGCCTGGCCCTGTTCGGGGCCGAGCGGTTCCTGGCCAGGACGCTCCTGAGCCGGGCCGCGATCTTGAGGATGAGCGTCGATGAGGATATCGGGGGGGCCTTCATCAGGCTGATCGGCTCCCTGCGCGAGAGCGTGGGCGTTCCGGCCTTCGTTCTGCTGGTCGCGCTGGCGGCGGCGATCCCGGCCGGGCTCTCCCTTGCGATTTCGATCCGGCTCTACCAACGAAGAGAATTTTAAGCGCCCCGATAGGAAGGAGTTACGTCCATGGCGAAGTTCATCTGGCTCTTCATCCTGATCGTGATGATCATCGTGCTCTTCATCCTGGCGGCTTGAATGAGGATCGCGCCTTGTCAGGGGCGGCGGGCGACGCCGCGGGAGGGGAGCGTTCCGAGAAATTTCAAGAAGGCGGCCGGCGCCGAAGGGTCCGTCTTGAACCCGAATTCGAAGGCATAATGCCTGAGGCCTTTCTCTCCGTGCTATAATTATCAAACCGCTTTGTTCGAATGGGCCGGGCGGCGCCGCGGCTGTTTCTGATCTTATAAGGAGGACTAGAGATGCGACGATTCGGACTCGTTTTGGGCTTAGGGATTATTTTCTGCGTGTCATCGCTGTTCATGCTTAGCCCCGGGCTCCTTCAGGCCGGGAGTCAAGAGAAGGCAGCCTCGGCCAATCCCGTCCCCAACCCGTCTTTCGAGGACGTCAAAGAGGATAATCCGATCGAGTGGACGCGGGAGACCTGGCAGCCCAAGGCTGAGTTCGGCCTGGACGAGGCGGCCCATACGGGCCGGAAATGCGTCCGTATCTCATCCAAGGAAGGCGCCGACGCGTCTTGGGCGGCCGTCGTCCCTGTCCGCCCCTTCGCCCGCTACCGGCTGAGCGGCTGGATCAAGACCAAGAACATGGACCCGGGCAGGGGCCGGGGAGCGCTCTTCAACCTTCACGGCATGGATATCGCTACCAAGCCTGTTCGCGGGACCCGGGATTGGACCAGGCTCTCGGTCGATTTCGACTCGGGCGCCAATGATGCCGTCTCCGTCAACTGTCTCTTCGGCGGCTGGGGGAAGTCGACTGGAACGGCCTGGTATGACGATGTCCAAATCGACCTCCTCTCCGTCCGGGCGCTTAAGCCCGAGGCGACCATCGACGTCTCTCTGACCTCGGCCCCGGTCTCTCCCTTGATTTACGGCCAGTTCATCGAGCACCTGGGCCGATGTATCTACCAGGGGATCTGGGCCGAGATGCTCGAGGACCGCAAATTCTTCTACGCCGTCGGAAGCCAGGATTCGCCCTGGAAGGCCGTCGGGGATGCCGCGAACGTCAGGATGAACCCGATCCTGC
>JALHUR010000247.1 GCA_022867325.1 Candidatus Aminicenantota bacterium
ATCCAGGACTGGATGGCCGCCCAGTAAGAGGGCGGAGTCAGAGGATAGCCGTAGGCGCCGTGCTCGGCCCGGGCCTTGATGGCGTCAATGACGGGCTGGGGGGCGGGGAAATCCATGTCGGCGACCCACATCGGGATGACGTCCTTGACTCCCAGGACGCGTTCGGCGTAATCCCACTTGAGGGAACCTGTGTTCCGGCGGTCGAGAATTTGGTCGAAATCGTATTTCATCGGACGATGTCCTTGTTCGAAGCTGTCTTGACGCCGTCAAGAAAAAGGTATGATAGACGGACGCCGCCCCTTTTGCAAGAGCCCGGATTTCCCCGGGAAAAGATTCGCTTCCGATGCCTACGTGGCCGCCGGTTCGATGATCAGCTTATGATTTCCCGAAACGGCCGGCACGGTCAGGAGGCCGTTCGCGTCGGCCGTGATTTTCTTTCCGGCGCCGCTCTTTTTGTCCAGCCAGTAGCGGTAGGCGCGCTTCGGCGTCACTACGAATTTCTGAAGGCGCCGCGGCGTCACGTCCGCCGTGCCCTTGCCGAGGATGCGGACTTCATAGTGGGTGGCCTTATCGACGATCGAGCTCGGATCCCAGCCGAATTTGTACAGGTCGTTGATGCCGCCCTTGACGCAGCCCTCCCAATCCCAAACCTTCACGGTTTGCTTGGGAGTGATCCCGTACCCGCGCCGGTTGGTGAAGGCAAGAAAACTCTGGTTGAGCCGGAAGTTCCACATCCAGTTGAGCTGGACGAAGCAATTGTCGGAATGCTCGCCATCGTGCCGGTGGAAGAAGAAACCGCGCTTCTGTTCGTCGAGAATCGGCAGCATCAAATCGCCGCCGGAGGCCATGGGCACGGTGGCATCCTGGGTCCCGGCCGTGAAGGAGATGAACGGCACGTCCTTTTTCACGCCGTAGATTTTCTGGAGCCACCAGTAGAGGCTGGAGTATTCCCGCGCCAGATAGGACTTGCCGTCCGCTCCCTTGATTTTGATTTTTTGGGCGGCGGTGCCGACGATGTATTCCTCGAATTGCTGCTGAAACAGGCCCACGGGCGGCGTGAAGCGGGCGAAGCCCGAATGGGCATGGACCGCGGCGAAGATTTCGGGATGGCGGAGGCCGAGCTGCCAGGCTCCCGTTCCGCCGATGCTGTGCCCGAACATATAGACCCGGTTCTTGTCGATCGTCACGCCGGGCAGGTGATTCCCCACGAGCTTGGTCTGTATGGCCTCCTTGACGATGCCGATGACGGCATCGTGGGCCCACATCCGGCAGAGGCCTCCCCAGTGGGAGCCGAACCACCAGTCATCCTCGTTCCCCGTCGACGGATCGTACTGGAAGTAGAGCATCACGAATTCGTACTGGTTGGACTCGCAGGCGGCCACATCCTCCTCGCGCTGGAAGTTTCCGCCCCATTCATGGACCTGGACCAACAGCGGCATGTTGGCCGCGGCCTTCCCATAAAGACTGAGCCGAAACAGGAGCACCGTTCGTTCGCCCTTGTGCCCCTTGATGACCCGGTTTTCTTCGTAGGTCAGGTCCGGCCGGCGGCTGCCGTCCGTGTAGCTGTACTTGTTGAAGATCTGCGGGGCCGCCTCTTGTCTGCCGTCGGAATCGGCCCGCGCGGACGGCGGCTCGGAAACGCGAGCGAGCAGATGAGAAGAACAGAGAAGAATGAGCGCAAAAAATAGAACGGATGTCTCTGCTCGATATATGCGTGTTTTCGCCATGATGGATACACCTCCCCGATCGGCGGTTCCAATCTGGAGTATGGACTCTGCCGCCGCAGGATGTCAAGGAGCACAGAGTGGGGCCTAGAGTGGGGGATTAGAGCTCGACCTTCAGATATCCGTTCTGTCCGTAGGTCGTGCCATAATTGAGCTTTTGCTTGAGGGAAGAGTCGTCCCACATCCTGTTCCAATCGGTCCTGTAATTGAAGTAAAGATGAGCGGGCGCGTCGCCGAGGGTGACGATCATAGCAATGGCCTGGGGATTCGGGTGTTCGTGAGTGTCCCCGTTCGTCGAGATGAGGTATCGGGGGCAGTCGACCGTTCCTAGGAGCTTGCCGTTGATGTTGCCTTTGCTGCCGTGGTGGGAAACCTTGAAGAGGTCGAGCTTCAATTTTTTCCCGGATCCGGTCAGTCTTTGGATCGATTTGAGAAGGACTCCGGGGAAGGCGTCTCCGCTGAACAAGGCTCGTTTCCCTTCGAATTCGGCCAGGACGGCGATCGAGCTTCCGTTGGCCGGACTGCCGTCCGGATTAAATTTCTGCTCAGCCCATCGCAGCACATCCTTTTCTCCGAGCTTTATTTCGCCGAGGACATCCTTGGGCAGCGGCCCCTTTTCTCCTGCTCCCGGTACGATCCCTTCTTTTCCGAGTCGGTCCTTCCAGTTCTTTTTCAACATTACGATGTTCGCGGGCAGCGGAGAGAGAATCCAAAGCTTCAGGCCGCCCTCCAGCGTTTCGTCGGGGACTCGGGGGTTGGGTTTGGCGACGATAACCTTCCCCTGAAAGGCCGCGTTCCACGGCCACTTGTTCGACAGGATGACGTTCGTAAACGTCTCTCCTTCCTTCGGCCCCAGGACATCCCTGGGAGCCTTGTGGATGTGCCGCCAGCCGTTGAACCAGACATCTTTGAATTCGACCGGCCAGGGTTCCTTCTCCTTGAGCCCGAGAATGCCGTCGAGGTGGTCGTTATCATAGTGAGTCATGATGAAGAGCTCGAAGTTCTTGTCTTGCGCGGGAAGCCGATGGAACCGCTCCTTTAGAACCTTGAAGGTGTTCCGCGGTCCCGCGTCGATGAGAACCCTCTTCCGATTCTGCGGGTCGCCGTACTCGATCCAGAGGCAGTCTCCGTTCTCGGCCGGAAGCATTTCCACGCTGAACACCGTCTTCCTCCTCAGCCGATGAGATAGTCGGCGTCGCCGAAAGCGGCCAGGGCCAACGCCAGCGGCCGGCCTTTGGCCAGGACTCTCCGGCGGACACGGAGAAGGACATCTCCGAACTTGGCACCCGGCCTGCGGCTGGCCTTCTTGAGCTGAACCAGGAACTCCCTGGTCATGGGTCCGGCCTGCCGTCCGAGAATGGCGGCTACCGTGGCCAGCACGACCGACGCTCCTTTTCGTTTCAAGCGGGGGATGAAGGATTGGAAAGAGATCTCGGAGCGCGCGGTGGAGCATCCGATCAGAAGGACCAGGGGTTCCGCGGCTGTCCCCGGGGGACGAAGATAGGACTCTTCGATGCCGGAGGAAGGCAGGAACTGATCTCTGCCGATTTCGAGGACCGGGATTTTGGCCTGAGGGTCTTCCTGAGTGTGAGCGATCAGGACAAGGAGGGCGGGCTTGTGCTCCAGGATCAGGGCTTGCCATTCATTCCAATCCTTGGCCTGAAACGACTCTTGCGAGAGCTTCTGAAGCTCTTCAAAGACGGCTCGGGACGTCCCCGGCTTCTCGGTATCGACCTTGTCTGAAGCCGCAAACAGGGTCTTGAAGAAAGGCTTCAAAGACTCCCGGCTCTCTCCGGAATCGGTATTGAGGAAGCATCCTTGGGCGTCCGGGCCGACCGGGGTCTCCGCGCGATGGCGTTCGATTACGCGGTTCAATCCCCAAAAGCCCAAGGGACAGATGACCGTTCTTTCCTGGGGGCCTTCTTTCAGATCGCAGCGACAGGCTCCTCTGAGCAATCCTTTGAGAGCGCGCGGGCAAAGGGGGGCGTCCCTGTCGGGGGCCTGTCGCCCGTAGAAGAACTCGATCGGGACGAAGGACTCGGATCGAGTCTCAAGGACCTGAATCCGGGCCGCCCTCCGCAGGCACTCGGGGAGGATGGCGCCGACAGCGTCCGCCATGGAGTTTCCTTGGTGGGCGAGAGCATAGAGCATATCCTTGATCCGGACGTCATTCCAGCGGCGGATATCCGGCTGGGTCGTGAACTCCGTGAGAATTTCGCAGATTTTATCCGCGGCTTCCTGGAGAGTCTCCAGAGGAAGGCGGACGCTCTGCGCTTCGGATATGCCCAGGACGCCCGGTTTCCCGTCGTCTCCGTGATTGAACACCAGAGCTGCGTCGAAGCCCGGCTTCCGGTCGAGGTCCTTCAGATGGCGATCGAGAAGAGATTCGATTTTAAGGGTTGGCCCGCCTTCCCGGCCGACCGGTACGGCATAGAGCCCCGTCTGGAGGATCCGATTCTTGTAGAGGATGACCAGCCGAGCCTGGAACCTCTCGCGATCCGCGGGAGCCGAGAAGGAGAAGACGGCCGAAGTGCTGTCCCCCGATTCCGGAAGCTGAATCTGAGCCGCCTGGGCCGGCGCCTTTTCGTTGAAGGTCTCGTAGAACACGACCCGGAGCCGCCATCCCGGGAGCCCTTGATCGAGTACCTCTTTCGGGTATTTCTGCTCCAGGGTCTCGACCGGAAAAGGGGTGTCGGCGTCGGTGAATCCCGGGGAAGGGAGGCCGATGCGGACGGCCAAATTGTAAGACTCGTTCGGTTGCAGCCCGCTCCGGGCCATGACCAGGGATTCGCCGGGCTCTTGCCGATACACCCGGCACTGAAGGGCCCGGCGCTCAGGGGGCTCGCTCATGAGAGCCTTTTGTCTCCCCTTCAGTTTATCCCTTTCCCTATAAAATTCAGTACCGAATCTCCTAACTGCTTTGACCTTCCTAATTCCTTGGCGCTGCGCAGCTCTCCGCTCAACCCTACTGAAGCCGCTTCTCTTCTTTTTTTCATCGGCGACCTCGGCCTTCTGAACGATCATGGCGATCTCTTTGAGGATCGCCTGCCTTTTTTGATCGAGCTTGTCCAGGTCTTTGACTTTGACGGTGGGAAGGCCCTCCAGCTCCCTGGGGACTCGGACCGAGGATTCCCGGCTCTCGATGATAAGGAGCTTGTTGCGCAGGTCCTCCGGATCCAAATCCTTCAGCCGAGCCTTAAGAATTTTCTCCCATTCTTTCCGGAAGAAGTCGGGAGACAGGACCAGGACGACGGCATCGCTCCGCGTTATAGCGAGTTCAATTTTCTTGGCGGACAATCTGCCGATCCCGGCCCGGGGAACAAGAGGATGAATGGGCATACAGGTGATTCCCTCCGACCTCAAGCTCCGGCAGAGCGTCGAGACCGAAGGTCTTTCCTTGGGATTGAATCCGATGAAAACTTTCATGGTCCCCCTTTTTACGAAAACTATCCCCCCTTAATTCTTAGCCTTATTTCGGTTTATTCTTGTTCGGGCGACCCGGCGGGGGAGAACTCGGGCTGCCGACTCCGATCTCGAGCTGGGACGAAGCGCCGTCTTTGCCGCCCTCGAAGACCGAGGAGATGACGCGGTCGACCAGCCTCAGGAAGAAGCGTTCGCTGAAGCCTCCGATGAAAGCCAGGATCAAGAGGGGCGTCCGGCTGGTTGGCGATTGGCCGTTGTTCAGAGCCAGAAAGCCGCCCATCGTCATGAGGACGACGACTGATCCCATGATCGCCCCCAGCGGGGGTTTCAGGAGGTACCAGATCAGAAATGATCCGTCGAAGTTCATTTCGCTCGAATGCTTGACGATGCCCCACAGGAAAATCGTCGTCCCGCCCAGCAGGCCGAACCAGACGTAGCGAAAGAACTCCATGCGGAAGAAGTCGAGAAAATCGTACTTGATCTGGATCCGGCCGATCACGACCTGGAAGAAGTACAGGACAAGACACCAGAAGGCCGGGACGAGGAGAAGCCTCAACCGCGCCGGACGGAGGGCCTCGCTCTCGATCGCCCGGTTGAGGCGGACGATGGCCTCGGTGACGGCCTGCCAGGCCGCGCTCCAATTTTTGTTGTCGGCGGCCGTCCGGGCCTTTTCGACCAAGGCCAGGAGCTGGGACCAGAGGATCTCGCTCGATGAGAAGTCCTTGGCGCGATCCGTAAGCTGGCCGATTTTCTCCTCCAGCGCCTTTCGGTTCTTGTCATCCGCTCCCAGGTCTTCAAAGACTCCGATCGTGAGATGGTCCGGTTCTTTGACGCCCAGGATCTTTTGGAACATAACGTTCATAACCCACCTCCTTAAGAGATCTCTTCCCTATAACTATCGGGATTATTGCCGGTGTTCCCGAGGCAAAGATATCATCCGCCGAGGAGGATTGTCAATTAAAAGTGAACGATCGAGAAGACCTTGTCGTTCATATCGAACGGGCTGTTATCCTTGGCGTCGCTGATCCGGACCAGGCAATTCGCGGAGGGCGTGGAAGGGACCTTCCAGGAGTAGGATCCGGTATTCTTGGCCGCGTTGGCGATCATCGTCCAGGTCGCCCCTCCGTCCGTGGAATACTTGATCCGGACCTTCGCGATTGAGCCCACGGTCTTCCAGAGGATGGTCCGGGTCGCGCCGGCGGTCCATTTCTCTCCGCCCTTGGGCGCCTTGACGGTCAGCGTCGGGTCCTTGGTCAGGGCCGAGACGTCGCAGTCCCAGATTCCGCGGCCGTATGTCCCGAATCGGGCCGTCCTCCGGTTGGGAAGGTACTCGACCGACCAATAGGTTTGGTCGGGAGCGACCCCGTTCGAGAGGTCCGTCCACTGTTTCGTGGACGTTCGGTAGAGATAAGGCCCGACCTCGGTCGCCGCGAACAGGAGGTCGTCCGAATCCGTCCCGACGACCTGGAAGGCGAGGGTCGAGGGGAAACTCGTGTTCAGGGGCTTGAAAGTTTTCCCGTTGTCGACGGATTGGTAGACGGGCGGGTTCGAATAGCCGCTCCCCGAGATGGTGACCGTTCCCAGCTTCGTCCGTGATGGCCAGATGC
>JALHUR010000248.1 GCA_022867325.1 Candidatus Aminicenantota bacterium
AGCCCGTCTTCGTCCGGCGAGGCCGCGACAAAGGCTGGGAAATTGCGATGGGCGCGTCGTTCCAAGCCACGGCCCATCTCAGCCTGCGCGCCATGGGCGTCTGGGACGAGAAGCGGAACGACCGCCGGATCGTCATCCAGGTCTATTATTACAGGGCGATTTAAAGGGGAGGAGAGCTATGATGAATAATGGACGCGGGCGGCCGGCCTTAGGCCGGACGGCCGCTTTAACCCTGGCCTTCGTCCTCGCCACCGGCAGCCTTCTTCTGGCCGCCGTCGGGTGCGACCTCAACGATCCCGACCGCGACGTCAAACGCCTTTTCCCCGATTCGACCGGCTACAAGACTATCTATGTCTCCATCGCCAAGAAAGGCGGAGCCGAGCTCCTCCGCCGGATCGAGGACAGGCTCGGGGACCGCTTCCAGGGGTTGTTCGAGACCGCAGATGTCCCCTATACGATGTATGAGATCTACCGGGGCGATGCCCTCGTCGGCTATATCCACGGCGTCAACCAGAAGGGAATCTTCGGCGGGCTCCAGGTCTTCCTGGCCCTCGACCTGGAGGGGACCATCCGGTCCTTTTATTTCCAGAAGCTCACGGCCAAGGACGCCAAGGCGTTCCGCGATTCGGCCTTCGGACGCCAATTCGAGGGGCTGAGCCTCAAGGATTTCTACGGATACGACGTCCGGACGGGCCCGGAGACAGCGGCCGGACCGGCCGGGCGGATTCGCAACCCGGCGCCGGAGTCCGAGGCGGATTTCCGGACCGTCCTGCGGGCGGTCAAGAAAAACCTGATCCTCGTCGACGAGTTCCTCTTGGCAAACCGCCATCTTTCTCATTTCAATCCGGGCCATCAAGGAGAATCCCAATGAGCCTTTTCAGGATCGCCTTCAAGAACCTCCTCCGCAAACGGACCCGGAGCCTGCTGACCGTGCTGGGGATCGCCCTGGCCGCCTGGGTCCTGATCAGCCTGTTCGGGTTCAACCGGGGCTACGAATCGGCCCTCAACCGGGACATCGACAACCTCGGCTTCCAGATGCTGGTCACGGCCAAGGGCTGTCCCTACGAGGCGGCGACCTTGATGCTCAAGGGCGGCACCGGCCTCCGCTACATGAAGGAAGGGATCGCCGGCGACCTCCGCCGCGAGCCCGAGGTCGAGGCCGTCACTCCCATGCTCATGCAGGCCGTCTTCGACCCCAATAAAGGCGAAAGCGGCGGGATCACGGCCTATCTCGGCGTCGATCCCGCTACGTTCCCTCGGATGAAGGGAAAGCTCGAATTTTTCCAGGGCGGCTGGTTCAGCCGGCCCGACGCCCGGGAGGCCGTCCTCGGCTACGAGGCGGCCGAGCTCGAGCAGCGGGAGGTCGGGGACCTCCTCCTCATCCCCGACAAGGAGGTCGAGCTCAAGGTCGTCGGCGTCCTCAAGCGGACCGGGACCCAGGACGACGGCACGATCTTCCTGCCGCTGGGCACCGTCCAGGCCGTTTTCGGCGTCCAGGGGGAGCTGACCGGGGTCGGGATCAAGCTCCGCAAGGACGCCGACATGGTCAAGTTCGAGGACAGGATGTACGCCCTGCCCGACGTCCAAGTCGTGAGCCTGACCCAGGTCAAGACGACGATCATGACCCTGGTCTCGACGGCCAAGGTCATGGTCCTGTCGATCGCCCTGATCGCCATCCTGATCGCCGTCGTGGGCGTGGTCAATACGATCCTGATGTCTGTCGTCGAGCGGACGCCCGAGATCGGTATTCTCAAATCGATGGGGGCCCTGTCCTGGGATATTTTCCGCCTTGTTTGGATCGAAACCGTTTTCCTCTGCCTGGCCGGCGGCGCCCTCGGCGCCCTGCTGGCCTTGACCACGGAACGGGTGACCGAGGTCCTTATCCGGACCTTGCTGCCCTTCGCCCCCAGCGGCGGCCTGATCAGGATCGACACCGGACTGGTCGTCATGACTCTGGGCATCGTGGTCGCCATCGGGCTCCTGAGCGGGCTCTACCCGTCCTGGCGGGCCGGCCGGGTCCGGCCCTTGGAAGCCATCCGGAGAGAGGTGGAGTGATGAACCAAGCCGCCCCATCCATCCTGGTCGCCGAGAACCTGAGGCGCGTCTATCAGAGGGGGAGCGAATCGATCGCAGCCGTCGACGGCGTCTCGTTCAAGCTGTCCGAGGGCGAGTTCGTCGCTTTCGTCGGGCCGTCCGGGTCGGGAAAGACAACCCTCCTCCATATCCTGGGCTGTTTGGACAATCCCAGCTCCGGCCGTCTCGAGGCGGACGGCCGGACCGTGTTCGACGGGACGCGGCCGCTCCCCGAAGGGCGGTTGACCCGGATCCGGCGGGAGCTGTTCGGCTATGTCTTCCAGCGGTTCTACCTCATCCCGACCCTGACCGTCGAGGAAAACGTCCGGCTCCCCTTCGCGTTCTATAAGAAGCCGGGGTCCGAGACGAAACTCGAGCCCCTGCTCGAATGGCTCGGGCTCGGGGCGCGGCGCCGCCACCTGCCCGGGCAGCTTTCCGGGGGCGAGATGCAGCGCGTCGCGATCGCCCGGGCCCTCGTCAACCGGCCCCGGGTCCTGCTGGCCGACGAACCGACCGGAAACCTCGACGCCCGCCGCAGCGAGGAGATCGGGAGCCTCC
>JALHUR010000249.1 GCA_022867325.1 Candidatus Aminicenantota bacterium
ATCAGCATCGTGAAGAAAAACGGCGAAATCCGCCGGGTCCAGGTCTTCCGCAAGGAAGTATTATGGAACGGCGCAAGGCGGTTTCAGACGCTCTACCACGACATGACCGAGCAAAGGCGGGCGGAGGAGGCCGTTCAGGCGGCGCTGCGGGAAAAGGAGGTGCTGCTGAGGGAGATCCATCACCGGGTGAAGAACAACATGCAGGTCATCTCCAGCCTTTTCAACCTTCAGGCCGGACACATCAAGGACGAGGAGGCCCGAAGGATTCTCAAAGAGGGGCAGACGCGCATCCGCTCCATGGGCCTCATCCACGAGAAGCTTTATCAATCCCGCGACCTGTCGAAAATCGACTTCTCCGCCTACATCCGGAGCCTGTCGGTTCACCTGTTCCATGCATATAGGATTGACGCCAATCAAGTCCGACTGGAGACCGAGCTTGAAGCCGTCCACTTGGATATCAATGCGGCCGTACCCTGCGGCCTTCTGGTCAACGAGCTGATTTCAAACGCGCTCAAGCATGCGTTTCCGGAGGGCCGGAAGGGAGCGGTCAAGATCGGGCTTCGGCGCCGGGAAGACGGCGCCGTGGAGCTTCGGGTTGCGGATGACGGCGTGGGTTTCCCCGAAACATTGGATTTTCAGCGCACCGAAAGCCTCGGACTGCAGATCGTGAACCTGCTCATCGGCCAGCTGGACGGAACGATCAAGCTCGAGAGAAAGAGAGGGACGGCCATCGTCATCGCTTTTCATGAATCGAGAATCGAGCCGAAAACAGCTTGACATAGCCGCCGATCCAGGCCTATCATATAAAAAAAGGATAAAGGGAAAATCGAATGACCTGGGGGGGAGTTTCAGCCCATTATCATCCGCGTTTTCAATGGATTATCTTGTCATCGCAAGGCTTCGGAAAGAGCCCAAAGATGGCCGATAAATCCTGGAAAAGGCGCCGCCTCTCGCTGCTTCTTTTCCTGATCTATCTCGTCCTGGCGGCGGGCATCGTCGGCGCCGGCTACCTCTACTACCGGAATTATGAGAATATGATCTTCCTTGTCGGCGCCCTACTCCTCGGCGCGGGCGTGGGGGTGGGTTTAGTCTGGCAGCAACAGCGCGTCCGTCTCTACAAAACGCAGGCCCAGTCGGCGGAAACATTGCGCGAAAGCGAGGAGCGCTACAGAATCCTGTTTGACGAAGCCCTGGACGGGATTTGCCTGGCGGATGTTGAAACAGGTCTCATCATTGATTGCAACCGGGCACTGGTGGCATTAGTGGGCAGAGAGCGGGCGGAACTGATCGGGCAATCGCAAAAGATTTTGCACCCGGCATCCAACGATCAGGAAACCTTCTCTCCCACATTCAAGCAACACCTGACCGATAAAGAAGGGCAGATTCTGGAAACTCAAGTTGTGACCGGCACGGGCATTATCAAGGAAGTGGAAATCAAAGCCAACTGCCTGAATCTTCAGGGCCTGAAAGTGTTGCAGGGAGTCTTTCGCGACATCACCGAGAGCAAGCGGGCGGAAGAGGCGCTGCGCGCTTCGCTCCAGGAAAAGGAGGTGCTGCTGCGGGAGATCCACCACCGGGTCAAGAACAACATGCAGGTCATCTCCAGCCTGCTCAACCTCCAGGCCGAACGGGCGAGGGACAGCGCGGCTAAGAAGATTCTTAAGGGAAGCCAGAACCGGATCCGGTCCATGGCCCTCGTTCATGAACGGCTGTACCATTCCGCGGACCTCGCCCGCGTCGATTTTTGCGGATACATCCCGATGCTCTACAGCCACCTCGGACATGTCCTGGGAATCCAGGCCGAGCGGATCAAAGAGAGTTACCAGCTCGAAGTCGTCTCCCTGGGGGTCGACCTGGCTATTCCTTGCGGATTGATCTTAACGGAGCTTATTTCGAACTCCATGACCCACGCCTTCCCGGGCGGCCGGAAGGGGACCATCCGCATCGAGCTGGGGCGTGACCCCGACGGCTTGATTCGCCTGGTCGTTGCCGATGACGGCGTCGGCATGCCCCAAGACCTCGACTTCCGAAAAAC
Organism: Candidatus Aminicenantota bacterium; assembly: GCA_022867325.1. Lineage (GTDB taxonomy): Bacteria > Acidobacteriota > Aminicenantia > Aminicenantales > JAFGBC01 > JAFGBC01. The sequence goes on from JALHUR010000249.1 coordinate 2,036, forward strand.
GGAGAGCCTGGGATTGCAGATCGTCAACATGCTCGCCGAACAGATCGATGCCCGGGTCGAGCTATGGACTAAGGGGGGAACGCGCTTTACCCTGACGTTTAGAGAGAGCCAGGGCCAGAAGCGGACTTGATGGAATCAGAACGCCGCCCGGTCAGACCCGCCACCAGTAGGAGAACTTCAGGAAGACGTTGTAATTGTTCCGGCTGTAGCGGCCGAGTTCGTCCCGGAGATAGTTGTTGTCGACCCCCAGGAAGAAGACCGTGCCGGGTTTGAGGACCCAGGAAATGAGGAAGCTCCCGAAGATCTCTTTGTAGTAATGGTTGTAGTCCACGATCGCCCGCAGCGAGAGCGGCTTGGAGAGCTGGTAGGTCGTCCTCATCC
>JALHUR010000250.1 GCA_022867325.1 Candidatus Aminicenantota bacterium
AAGGAATGGCTCTCGAAGTCGCCCGGCGTCGTCCCCGCCCTGAGCCTGTGCGTCGCGGCCTTCAGCCATCCCGGCGACAAAATCGTCGTCCAGTCGCCCGTCTACTACCCCTTCTACTCGGCCATCAACCACAACGGCCGGCGGATCGTCCGCAACCCCCTCAAGCTCGAGAACGGCCGCTTCGTCATGGACTTCGAGGACCTGGAGCGGAAAATCGACCCCCGAACCCGCCTCCTCATCCTGTGCAGCCCCCACAACCCGGTCGGCCGGGTCTGGCGCATCGAGGAGCTCAGCCGGCTGGCCGAAATCTGCGTCCAGAAGGATCTCCTGATCATATCGGACGAGATCCACGCCGACCTCGTCCTGAGCGGCGCCAAGCACATCCCGCTGGCGACCCTGGCCGAGGAGGTCGCGAAGAGGACGGTGACTTTAACCGCGCCGTCCAAGACGTTCAACACGGCCGGGCTGGCGACGGCGGTCGTCATCGCCTCGAATCCCAGGCTTCTGAACCTGTTCAACATCGAGGCGTCCAACGCCGGCCTTTCCCTGGGCAACGTCTTCGGGATCATCGCCCTCGAGGCGGCCTACGCGCACGGGGCCGAATGGCTCGACCAGCTCCTCCCCTACCTCGAGGGGAATGTCGCCGCGGTCCAGTCCTTCCTCGAGGAGCGTGTCCCTCGGATCAAGCTCATACGGCCCGAGGGCACCTTTCTATCCCTCCTCGACTGCCGGGGGCTCAGCCTGGAAGCCAAGGCCTTGAACGACTTTTTCCTGCGCAAGGCCGGCGTCTACTTAGACGAGGGAACGCTGTTCGGCGACGAGCTGGCCGGGTTCGTGCGCATGAACTTCGCCGCCCCCCGCTCCGTCTTGATCCAAGCCCTGGAACGGATCGAGGCGGCCGTCGCCGCCAACGGCCTCTGAGTAGAGCCTAAAATGGTTTCCTCAATAATCTCCGGGAATGATCGCGCTATTGACTTCGCCTCCGCATTGAGGGAAGATTGTTTCCGCTCTTCAAAGGGTATCAAAAGGAGGTAAAATCGCATGCCCTCAAAGAAGTTCTATCTCAAACTGGCCCTGGTCCTGGCCTTGGCCGTCGTCCTGAGCCTGGCCGCCTCGGCTCAGAATTTCGACGCCCTCAAGGCCCGGATCAAGACCCACACCCTGGGGAACGGCATGAAGTTCATCGTTTTCGAGCGTCATGACGCGCCTGTCGTCTCCTTCCACGTCTACGCCGACGTCGGAGGGGCCAACGAGTCCTACGGGATCACCGGCATCTCCCACGTCCTCGAACACATGGCCTTCAAGGGCACGAAGACCGTCGGCACCAAGGATTACGCCGCCGAGGCTCAGGTCCTAGCCGAGATCGACGCCGTTTACGACGAGCTCGCCCGCGAGAAGGCCAAGCCCGTCCCGGACGCCCAGCGCGTCGCCGAGCTCAAGGCCAAGTTCGACACCCTCGAAGCCACGGCCAAGGAGTACGTCGCCAACAACGAGTACTTCGACATGATGATGCGCGAGGGCGACCAGGGCGTCAACGCCTACACGTCGAACGACGCGACCCAATACATCAACAGCCTTCCCTCCAACAAGCTCGAATTCTGGTTCGCCATGACCTCGGACCGCTTCCTGAACCCCGTCTTCCGGGAGTTCTTCAAGGAGCGCGACGTCGTCATGGAGGAGCGCCGCCTCGGCCTGGAAACCCGGCCGACCGGAAAGCTCTTCGAAGATTTCACGGCTACCGCCTTCAAGGCCCACCCCTACCGCCACGGCGTCATCGGCCACATGTCCGACCTCCGCAACCTGACCCGCAAGGACGTCGAGACTTATTTCAAGACGTTTTACGGACCGAGCAACCTGACCGTGGGCATCGTCGGCGACGTCAAGCCCGAGGAGGTTTTCAAGCTGGCCGAGCTCTACTTCGAACGGATCCCGAGCGGACCCAAGCCGGCCGGCGTCCGGACCGAAGAGCCCGAGCAGTGGGGCGAGCGGCGTGTCGCCGTCCAGGCCAAGGCCCAGCCCTACCTGTTTGTCGGATACCACGTCCCCGACACCAGACACAAGGACAGCCGGGCCATCGAAGCCCTGGCCAATATCCTCGGCCAGGGACGCTCTTCGCACCTTTACACGTCCCTGGTCAAGACCAAGAAGATCGCCGTGGCCGCCCAATCCGGCAGCGGCTTCCCCGGCGACAAGTTCGCGAACCTCGTGGTCGTTATGTGCGTTCCGGCCGCCGGCAAGACCTCGGCCGAATGCCTGGCCGCCATCGAAGAGGAGATCGAGAGGATCAAGAAGGAATCCGTGACGGAAGAGGAGCTGACCAAGTTCAAGCGCGGCACGATCAAGGGACTTTACGGCCAGATGACCGACAACGGGAACATGGCCTCCCTCCTGACCTACGCCGACGTCGTCCTGGGCGGCTTCGACAAGGCCTTCGAGCAGGTCGAGGCCATTAAAGCCGTGACCGCCGACGACGTCAAACGCGTCGCCGCGACCTACCTCGTCGTTAAGAACCGGACGATCGGCGAGATCGTCCCCGAGAAGTAAGGCGAGCGGAGAAAAAACCATGATACAGACACGGATCAAGACAAAGGTTATCGCCGGCGTCGTCCTGCTGGCCCTCGTCGCGGTCGCCGGTTTCGCCCAAAAAGGGCCCAAGGATAAAATCGCCTTCGGACCGCTCAACCCGATCAAAATCCCCAAGGTCGAGACGGCGACCCTCTCCAACGGGCTTCGGCTCTTCCTGGTCGAGGACCCCGAGTATCCGACCATCGACGTCTGGGCCTGGGTCAGGGCCGGATCTGTCTTCGAACCGGCCGACAAGGCCGGCTTGGCCGGCATCACCGGCCAGGTTCTGCGCACGGGCGGGACCGCGGCCAAGACCGGCGACGAGATCGATAAAGAGCTCGAAACCCTGGCCGCCCGGGTCGAGACATACATCGGCCAGACTAATGGTGCGCTGAGCGTGTCCTGCCTCAAGGAGGACATCGACAAGTCCCTGGCCATCCTGGCCGACATCCTGATGAATCCCGCTTTCCGCCAGGACAAGATCGACCTGGCCAAGCTCCAGGCGAGGACCGGGATCGTCCGCCGAAACGACGACATCGGCCAGATCACGAACCGCGAATTCCGCAAGCTCATCTACGGGAAGCACGGCGTCTACGCCCGGCACACCGAGTACGCCACCATCGACGCCATCGGCCGCGACGATATCGTCGCCTTCTACAAGACCTACTTCCACCCCAACAACGCCTGGATGGCCGTTTGGGGCGATTTCAAGGCCAAGGACATGATCGCCAAGATCAAGGCCGCCCTGGGCAAATGGCCCAAGGGGCAGGCCTCGACAGCGCCCTGGCCGACGGTCCCCTACCAGGACAAATTCACCGTCAATTTCATCGACAAGCCCGACGTCAACCAGTCCAACGTCATGCTCGGCCACATCGGCGGCTATATGAACAACCCCGACTATCCGGCCCTGAGCATCATGAACTTCATCCTGTCCTTCGAGCGGATGTTCAAAAAGCTCCGGACCGACGAGGGCCTGGCCTACAGCGTTTGGGGGTCCTACGGCGCCGGCTACATCAACCCGGGCGTCTTCAGCTGCGGCATCCAGACCAAGAGCCAGTCGACCGTCTACGCCATCGACCTCATGCTCAAGGAGCTCAAGCGGATCACCGAGCAGGAAGTGACCGACGAAGAGCTGGCCAAGGCCAAGGACGGCTACCTCAACGGCTACGTCTTCGAGTTCGACAGCCGATCCCAGATCGTCAACCGGATGATGATGTACGCCTACTTCGGGTACCCGCTCGACTTCAGCGCCAAGATCAAGATGGGCGTCGAGAAGGTCAGCAAGGCCGACGTCCTGCGCGTCGCCAAGAAGTACCTCCGTCCCGACAAGGTCCAGATCCTGGTCGTCGGGAAGAAGGAAGACTTCGACAAGCCGCTCTCGACCCTGGGCGAGGTCAACGTCATCGACATCGATATCCCGCCCGCCAAGAAATAACCGAACGACGCGGGCTGCACGCCATTGACTCGAGGGGCGGTTCCCGCCGGGGAGCCGCCCCTTTTTTTCGGCCTACGGGGGGATGTCGCAGATCCGGGCAAAATATCCGTCCCTGAGGCGAGGCCCTGATCAATAGGCCTCGACCTCGGCCACGAGTTCCGCCATAAGTTCCTTGACTGTGACAATCTTGTTGACCCGGTAGGCATTCTCTCCGCAGAAAATGAGGCCATGATCGACATTGCCGATACAAGCATTAACGAGAGCCTGGGCTATGCAGTATTTGGCGTTCAGAACATCACAGGTGCTCAGGCATCGGTAGGGACAGCGAATGGCGAGCTTACCCCGCTTTTCCACCTCCTTGATGAAATTATTCCGGATGGCTCTTCCCGGCAGGCCGACAGGGCTCTTGATTATGACGATGTCTTCTTTTGTTGCGCTGAGATAAGCCTGCTTGAATTCGGGAGCAACATCGCATTCGATCGTGCCGACAAATCGGGTTGCCATCTGGACTCCGGACGCTCCGGCCAGGAGCATTTCAGCGATGTCCTTGCCGGTAAAAATGCCGCCCCCGGCGATCACCGGGATTTTCTTTCCGTATTTGTCTTCAGAGGCTTTGACGGCCTTGAGGACCTCGGCCAGGAGTCTTTGAAGCGAATAGTCTTCGATCCGCTCGAGCTGCTCCAGGGAAAAGCCCAGATGGCCGCCCGCCAGAGGCCCCTCCAGGATAATGCCGTCGGCCGTTCGGCCATAACGTTTATCCCAAGCCCGCAGGACCAATCCCGCGGCTCGCCCGGAGCTGACGATGGGCACGAGATTAACGGAGGGATCGTCCGCCTGTCCGGGAAGCTTGAGCGGAAGGCTCGCTCCGGCAACAATCATTTTAATCCCTTCCCGAACCATGGTGCCGATCAAATCATCGGCATTGCTTAATACCCCCATGACATTCACGGCCAGCGGGCCGGTCGTCAGGCTTTTCGCTTTGCGGATCTCGGAGGCCAGCGCTTCTCGAGACATCCTTTCATACTCGGTTTTCGAAGCCTCGACGTCTCCCAGGCCCACGCTGGCAATGGTCCCTATCCCCCCTTCATTGGACACCGCCGAGGCCAGAGAGGAAAGAGAGACTCTCACCCCCATGGCGCCTTGAACGATCGGAACCTTCGCGGTCAGACTCCCGATTTGAAGTTGAGGAATTTTCATGTGTCACCTCGATATCGGCTCAGAACCAGGCAGGCGTTGCCCCCCCCGAAGCCGAAGGAGTTTGTCAGGGCAGCCTTAAGATGAACGCTCTCCGCTCCCTGAGTCACGTAACTCAGCGGACATTCAGGGTCGGGATCCTCATAGTTGATGGTCGGAGGAATAATTCCGGTAAAGACGCTCAGGGCGGTGGCGACCAGCTCCACCGCGCCGGCGGCCGCCATGAGATGCCCGATCATGGACTTGATCGAGCTGATCCTCGGGTATCTGGCCCGCTCGCCGAAAACTCTCTGTATGGCCGCGCTTTCGGTTTTATCGTTCAGAACGGTCGATGTTCCATGAGCGTTAATATGCCCGATATCGGCCAATGCAATCTTGGCATCCCGGAGCGCCAGGTTCATAACGCGCACCATCCCGTCTCCGGAGGGGTCCGGCGACGTGATATGATAGGCATCGGCCGTGTTCCCGTAGCCCGCCAGCTCGGCATAGATCCTCGCCCCGCGCCGCAGGGCGAGTTCAAGCCTCTCCAAGACGACGATCCCAGCCCCCTCGCCCATCACAAATCCATCGCGATTTCTATCAAAAGGCCGGCTGGCTTTGTCGGGGCGATCATTTCTTTTTGACATCGACCGCGTCGCGCAGAATCCGCCATAAGCCAGGGGCGTCAGGCAGGCCTCGGAGGCGCCCGCCAGCATGATATCGGCATCGCCTCTTTGGAGTATCCTGAAGGCGTCTCCGGCGGCATTAGCACCGGTCGAGCAGGCGACGGAAAGCGCCGACAGGGGGCCTTTTAATCCATGCTTGATGGAGACCGCGCTCGCGCACATGTTAATAAGCAATTTGGAAACAAAAAAGGGATTCAATGACTTGGGGCCCTTGTCCCGGATCAGCGAATTGCCTTCCTCAATGGTTTCAGACCCCCCGATTCCGGAGCCGATGATGACTCCGGCACGGTCCCTATCGAAAGCCGCCAGGTCCAAGCCGGCGTCCCGGATCGCCATGCCCGCGGCCGCTAAGCCGAACTGGGCGAATCGATCCATGCGCCCCGCGGCTTTTTTATCGATCCAGTCCTCCGGACGAAAATCCTTCACTTCAGCGGCCATCTGAGAAGAAAAAGCGGAAGGGTCAAAACGGCTGACCTTCGCCACGCCGTTCTGTCCGGACGTCAAGCCCTTCCAGAAATTTTCAACGCCGATGCCGATCGGCGTCACGACTCCCATCCCTGTGATCACGACTCTGGCATCGTTCATCGTTGAGCTCTCAGCGGCGGAAGCTCGAGCCGATGAACTTGAGGCCGTCGACGATGCCCGTCCGCCAGTACTCCCAGGTGTGGGCGCCGTCCCGGACGCGGAACTCGTGGGGAATATTCCGATCATGGAGAACGACGCTCAAGGCGGCGTTTCCCTTAAATAGGAAATCGTCGTCGCCGCAGTCGATATAATAGCGGACTTTTTTGATGGACTCTTCGGGCAGCGTCTTGGCCAGGTCGAGGGGGTTATGCTTCCGAAGATGGGGGGTCAGCCGGTCCTTGCCCGTCAAGCCTGGGCCGAAGACGGGGCCCACGACCTTGTCCCAGATGTCCTGCTTCATGCCGACGATTTCGTCGTCCGTCCAAACCCCGGCGCTGAAGGCGGCGCAGGCCGCGAACAGGTCCGGATGGCGCAGGGCGTAGACGAGAGTCCCCAAGCCTCCCATCGACAGGCCGGAGACGCCGCGAAATTCCCGGTCGGGACGGGTCCGGAGAGTCGAGTCGATGCGGGGAATGAACTCCTGGACGAACATGTCTTCGAAGCGGACCTTGTTCTGATAATCGTTAATGTACCAGGAGACTCCCCCGTCGGGCATGGCGATGATCATGGGCGGGATCTCACGGGCCGCGATGGCCCGGTCCGCGGCGAGCTGGACTTCGCCGAATTGAATCCAGCCGGATTCATCGTCCGTGTAGCCGTGAAGGAGATAGACGACGGGATAGCGGCGGGTGGAGCTTTGGTAGTCGGGCGGAAGATAGACCGCATAGTTGACCTCCCGGCCGAGGACGGCGCTCGCGAAATGGAGTCCTTCCAGGACTCGGCCTAGGTTACCGCATTCTCCGGATGCGAGCGCTCGGGCGCCTCCGAAGAAGCACATCATAACCAAGACAGCGGCAAAACCGATCTTGGCTGTTCGTATCATTCTGCGTTTCTCCCTCCAGGATGGAATCCTCAAATCATTTAATAGAGACCTCGGCCTTGGATTCGACCGTGAAAAACCGGTAGTTCTTGTAGCGGATCACGGTCCTTGCCCTTATGAAAGGCTCTTTCCCGGCCTTGAGATAGACTTCTTCCGTGATATCGAGGCTGGGAAAACGGAGCCCGTTTTTTTCGAAGCCGTACTCCGTGGTCGAAGTCATTCGGGGCTCGGCCTTGAAGCTTCGCGCCCGTTCCTCGATCTGCTTGAAGCCGCCCAGGGTCGACTGATCCCATTCGATCTTGAGGACGGAGCCGTCGCTTTCGCGAATCCAGGCGTTCCCGTCGCAGTGGCTGCCCTCCATTCCGGGCCGTATCCGGGACTCGAGAATGACCGCCCGTTCGCCGATGACCGCGTCCTCGCCCGCGATCCGGAAATTGCGCCGGGGCCGCCAATTCTCCCCCAAGAGACCGATCGGCCCAAACAGGACGTATTCGACCCTTACGGCGCTGGTGAGGAGGCCGGGTTCTTTCACGGTCGCCAGGCGGCCGTCCTTCATGATCATGAGGGGTTTCCGAACTTCCTTCTTGATGTTCTCCTTCCTGATAAACTGGTAATCGTACAGGTAGGTATTCTTCTCGACAATTGTGTCCTTGCTCGCGAAATCACCGGACTTTTCTCGGGAATAATCGATGTCCTCGGTGATCTCCTCGAGACAGACAAAGTCCAGGGCCGCGTTTTCCAGCCGGTGGCAGTAGAGAGCCGTTTTGCCCAGGAGGTTAATGAGCCTTAGGTTGGCGTCCTCCTTTTGGGAGGCGGAAAGGTGAATGGAGGCTGTCGCGGAGGAATCCGCGGTTTTCCAGCTCGGGCGCGGCGTCGTTTCGGGAGATCCCGGCATCAGGCCGATGGCTAATAGGAACGGAACGAGGCCCCAGCGGACCATCCCTTTATTTTTTATTTGCCGTCCCATTATCAACGTATATCCTCTTGGCTTAAGTTTATGTTTATAAAATAGGAGATGTCAACCCATCGACTCCCCGGCATGAATGCCGGGGCTTGCTCAGGGTTAACCCTGAGCCTCGCTTCTCGTCCCCGCCTTTAAAGGCGGGGCTCCGATTTTAAGCCCCGCCTTTCAGGGCGGGGTAGCGTCGGCGAACGGGTCAATAAGGCAAAAGGAGGGCGGGATCGAGATAATCGCGTCACATTACTTTTTCAATAAAATGAATTGGCTACGAACTGTAAGCGCGATCTGGACTCGCCCCTTGAATTCCTCGATGTAACCGGTGACGGCGACAGCCCGGCCGACGAGAGACCGGAGTTCGGCGGCCGGAACGGGCGGCGGCTTGGGAATAAAGACTTCAAAGTCGCCCTCGGAGCGGAGATAGAGATAGCGACCTTCTTCAGCGACATCCCGATAGGTGAATTCGACGGTTACAATCCTACCCGAATGCGAGCGCGCGTCTTCGGCCCGGATAACCGGCCAGGGTTTCTTCCGCCATAATCCCTTGTTCAGCCGCCGCGCCTCCTTCTCCGCCTTCCGAAACCGAGTCTTCATATCCTCGCGAAAGGGATACTTCGTAAACGCGTGGGCGAAGCCCTCCTTGATGATGCTCTCGTTGAAGAGCGCCCCGTCTTCCATAACGACATAAGCCAGCGTCCGGCCGTAGTCGTCCGTCCGCTCCCAATCGTAGGTCAGCCGCACTTCTTTGTCGTAGAGATGATAGAACGCGAAGCGCTTGGCCATATGAGCGAAAAACAAGACCGTCTCCCGTTCGTCGTCCATTTCAGGCGAATCGATCCCGATCAGACGGACCTTGAGGGTCTCCCCGTTCGCGAGCCGAACTTCGATCGTATCGCCGTCGTAAACGCGCGTAACAATCCCCTTTTCCTGCGATTCCGAACCGGGTTCCTGGCTCCCCGCTGCCCGGCCGGCACAGGAAATTAAGAGATAAACGAGCAGGAGAACAACCAGAAAGAGAGCCGGCCGCCGTCTTCCCCGTTGGTGAGAAAGATGGGGACACGTAACTGATTTAAGAAAATCAGTACATGTCCCCATCCTTACTGTCCCCAGATTTAGCCTCAAAATATCGGGAATCGGAAACCAGATAGGCGTCACCTAATTATAGATTTCACGGCGGCGGCGATGTGGCGGGCGCTGATACCGTATTTTTCGAGAAGCTCGTCGGGCTTGCCCGAGCGCGGGGGCTCCCGGACCGCGAGATGCACGAGCTTCGCCTTCCCGGCCAGCGCCGCGGCAACGGCCTCGCCCAACCCTCCGGCCTCGAAGTGGTCCTCGACGACGACGACCTTCCCTCCGGCCGCGGCCGCTTCCCTCCAAAGAGTCTCCCGGTCGAGGGGCTGGACCGAATAGGCGTCCACAATGGAGACGCCTATGCCTTCCTTTCTCAACTCCTCATAAGCCTTGAGGGCCTCGTGAACCGTGATGCCGGCGGCCACGATCAGCGCGGCGTCCCCCGCCCCTTTCATCAAGATCTTGGAGCCTCCGATCGGGAACGCCTCATCCTTCTTATAAAGAAGCGCGGTGGCCGGACGCGTCGTCCGCAGGTAGGCCAGCCCCTTGTGCTCGGCCATCGCCCGGACGCAGCCCTCCGCGGAAAATCCGTCGCTCGGGTAAAGAACGGCGCAGCCGGGCACGGACCGGAACAGTCCCAGGTCCTCGAGGCCCATCTGGGACGGCCCGTCCTCGCCGATGCTGACCCCGACGTGGGACCCGCAGATCTTGACGTTCGAGAAGGAATAAGCCGCCATCCGAACCTGGTCGTGAGCCCGCGTCAGGAAGGCGGCGAAGGTGGCGATAAAAGGCCAATAGCCCTTGGCGGCCATGCCCATGGCCATGCCGACCATGTTCTGCTCGGCGATGTAGGACTGGAAGGACCGCTTCGGGAACTCCTCGAAGAACTTATCGGCGTAGGTCGAGTTCTTGACGTCGCCGTCGATCGCGACGACGCCGGCATGAACGCGGCCCAGCGCAACCAGGGCGTTCCCGTAGGCGAGGCGGGTCGCGATCTTTTCTTTATAATCCGACCTCTCGAAGTCCGTCCGCCCCTCCAGCTTGGGAGGCGGGACGGCCTTAGGCTTCCGCACCAGCTTGGCCGCATCGACCTCGGGCATCGGTCCCAGTTCAGCCAGGGCCTTCTCGAGCTCATCTTTCTTGAGGGGCTTTCCGTGCCAGCCGTTCCGGTCCTCGATGAAAGAGACGCCCTTCCCCTTGACGGTCTTGGCCAGGATCGCGGTCGGACGGCCTTTTTTTCCCGCCCGTCGGAAGGCCTCGAGAAGCTGGAGAACGTTGTGGCCGTTGACGGCGAGGGCATCCCAGCCGAACGCCTTGAACTTCCGGGCATAGGCCTTGACGTCGTGTTGGTGCATGGTGAAGTCGGACTGGCCGAGCCGGTTGATATCGACGATCGCGACCAAGTTCCGCAGCTTGAGGTTGGCCGCGGCGTTGGCCGCCTCCCAGACGGCCCCCTCGGCGCACTCGCCGTCGCCCAGGACGGCGAAGGCGCGGCCGGGCGATTTCCCCAAGCGCATCGCCAGGGCCATGCCTACCGCCACCGACAGACCCTGGCCCAGGCTCCCGGTCGCCGCCTTGATCCATTCCATGCGGGGGGTCGGATGGCCCTCGAGGTCGCTCGTGATCTTGCGGAGGTTGAGGAGATCGGCCTGGGGGATGATTCCGGCCTCGGCATAGGCCGCCCAAAGGATGGGCGCGGCGTGCCCCTTAGACAGGACGAACTCGTCGTTGGCCCAGCCCCGGGCGTCCCGGACATCGTATTTCATCTCCGAAAAAAACAAGCAGGCCGCGATCTCGGCCATGGACAGGCAGGTGGTGGGATGGCCCGAACCCGACTCGGTCGTCATCCGCAGGCTGTGGATGCGGAGCCGAGTGGCGATTCTCTCGAGCGCTTCGATCTTGGTCATGGCAGGACTCCTTTAAAAGACGAATGCGACCTTGAAGAAGAGCGTGTGGCCTTGGCGGCCGCGCTCGCCGAACCGGGCCGTCCCTTTCTGGTAGGCGATCTGGACCAGACCGAACGGCGGCTGAAAACGGTAGACGAACAGAACCTGGACGTTCCGTTTGTCGATCGCGGTGTGGACCTGGTAAAAGACTTTCAGGAACAGGTCCTTGCCGAAATAGTTGGTGGCCCGGAAGACGTGGATCCAAGTGCTCTCCTTCTCCGGGTCGGGATCTAAGATGAGGCGGGTCAGCCCGTATTCCAACGAAAATTCCGGCGTCAGCTTATAGTTGAGGCGGCCCTCGACCAGATGGAAATCGAGGTCGTAGTTGCGGCCGAAGCTCCAGGCGATCTCGGCCGACTGCCACTCCCGGGTGTTGTAGCCGAGGTTGAGCTCGGTCTGGCGGTTCCGGAATTCCTTCTCGTAGAGCTTGTACTCCTCGCTGTGCTGAACCTCGATCGAAAATTTGTTCCGGAGGTCCACATTCAGGCCTTGATCCACCTGCCAGCTTCGGAGGACACCGTTCATGCCCCAGGAAATGTTGTAGTTGGATTCGTAGGCGATCCGCTCCAGGCCCCCTTTTTTGATGAAGAACGTCTTCTCAAGGGCCGAATCCAGCTCGCGCCGATTGTCGTCGCTGACGAAGCCCACCGCGTTGGCGTTGTCTCCGAAGTTCGCCCCGAGCTGGGAATAGCGGAGATGGATATGGAACGTCGATGTCTCATAGGCGGGCCGGAGGAAAAAGGCGAGATTGTCCCGATTGCGGTCGCCGTAGCTCAAGGCGAGCTGTCCGGTGAACTTGAAGTTGTCGGTGAAATTGAGCGAGGTGTCGAAACCGGCCGTTCCCTTGTTCCGTCCTCCGACCAGCTTGTTCGCCGCCAAGAAACCGAGGCTGGACGAGGACATAACGTCGTTCTTGAGCCGGAAGACCGTGAAATTGGCAGATTCCTCGCCGTTCGCCTCAACGCTTTTCGTCTGAGCGCTCAGCCCCGAGAACTCATATCCGCCGGATTTGCCGTAGAGCTTGACCCCGCCGTAGATGTCGCCGATGCGCCGCGAATAGAACAAATTGATCCTCTGGTTGTAAATCTCCGAGCCCTCGAGGAAGAAATTTCTTTTTTCCTGGAGGTTGAGCTCGAAGCGGGTCAGGTTGATCTGCTCCTGGTCGGCTTCGACCGTGGCGAAGTCGGGATTCACGGTCAGGTTGGCGGAGACGGCCTGGGAGAAGGCATAGCGGGCGTCCAGGCCGGCCTCGAACTCGGCCGCCTTGCCCTCCTCAAGCTTGGAGAGGACATGGGGGATGACCTGGTATTGTTTCTTCGACGCCTCGAGGTCCAGGCCGAGGAGAATCCCGTACTGGGAGACCTTGTAGGGGGACTCCAGAAAGCCCGGCCAGAAGCTGAATTCCAGGACTCGGGGAAAACACCTCCCGATATTAAGGCCCCAGGTCATATCTTTACCCGGCACGAACTTGAGGGAGCTGAGCTCGATCGCGATCTCCGCGCTCCAGCCGAAGTCCGTCCTGACCGCCGCCGATGTCCAGGTCCCGTCCCAGGTCGTATCCTGGGTCAGGCCGTCGTCCACGGTCCGGCCGTCCTGCTGCGTCCCGAGAAGATTGGTCAGGAATAAGTATCCGTTCCTCCGATCGGCGAAGGTGTCGAGGACGATGCCGACGCTGTCGTCGGCCGTCAGGTCCGAATCCCTTTTCGTCAGGCGGGCGATGACCTTGGCCGGTTCGGGGTCGTAGCACAGGAACCCGAAATAGATCCGATCCTTCTCGAGCAGGATCTTGGCGATGGTCCGGACCGAGGCCGGCGCTCCCCTCTCCGGTTGATATTGGACGAAATCGGTGAGATCGGGCGCCGCCGCCCACTCCGGCTCATCGAGACGGCCGTCTACCAGGATGGGCCGGTCGATCTTGACGGCCCGGGCTTGTTTGGGGACTGACTGCCCCGGAAGCCCAGAGCTTAAGACAAAGAGGGCAATGACGGCCGCGGCAAACAGAGTGCCGGCTCTGACAATCCGAAGTCTTTTTCTGGACATAGCGGGTCTCTCGGTCCGTTTCAAATAAAGACTCATTATTCATGAAAACGCCGTTGGGATCAATGCCCTGTCGCGTGAGTTAAGCAACTTTTATGGGGAGGCTTCATAAGAATGCCGCGGATTTGACCCCGCCTGGTTTGGAGCGCCGGTCACAACTTCAAGAACAGCTTCTCGTAGAGGGCCAGGGCGTACTGGTCGGTCATGCCCGCGATGAAATCGCCGGCCCGGACCTCGAGCGAGTCGCCCTTCGGATAGTCCTTGACGTAGTCCGCGGGATGGGCGAGGACATACCGGTAGAGGTCGGCCACGATCTTCTTGACCTTCTCGTGCTCCTCGAGCGCTATGGTCCCGAAGTAGACCTTCTCGTAGAGGAAGTCGCGGAGGTCAATGATGGCCCGCTTGATCCGGCCGCTCAGGGCGATCCGCTCCAGGTTGACGGCCAGGCTGGCTTCGACGACGTCCATGACCATCCGGTCGATCCGGTTGGCGTGCCACTTGCCCAGGATCTTGACCAGGGAGGCGGGGATATCGGCCTCGCTGATGATCTCAGCCCGCAGGGCGTCGTCGACATCGTGGTTGACGTAGGCGATGATGTCGGAAACGCGTACGATCTGGCCCTCGAGCGTCATCGGCAAGTCCGTCAGGTCGGCGTCCAGAATCTCGCCCCGCCCCTTGGAGTGCTTGGTGATCCCGTCCCTGACCTCGAAGCTCAGGTTTAGGCCCTTGCCGTCATACTCGAGCTTCTCGACGACGCGGAGGCTCTGCTCATAGTGGCTGAAGCCGCCCGGCAGGAGCTCGGCCAGCATCTGCTCCCCGGCGTGGCCGAAGGGCGTGTGGCCCAGGTCGTGGCCGAGGGCGATCGCCTCGGTCAGGTCCTCGTTGAGGCGTAGGGCCTTGGCGATCGTCCGGGCGATCTGGGAGACCTCGAGGGTGTGGGTCAGCCGCGTCCGGTAGTGGTCGCCGAACGGGGCCAGGAAGACCTGGGTCTTGTGCTTGAGACGGCGGAAAGATTTGGAATGGATGATCCGGTCCCGGTCGCGCTGAAAGGCCGTCCGGATCTCGTCCTCGGTTTCCTTATGTTTCCTTCCCCGGCTTCTGGCCGAAAACGAGGCATAGGACGCCAGTC
>JALHUR010000251.1 GCA_022867325.1 Candidatus Aminicenantota bacterium
AGACGTTGCCCGAGCCGTCCACGGCAAGGGCACATGGTTTATCCGGTCTGCCAAAGAAGCTGTTGTACCTTGCGGCCCAGAGCTGTTTGCCTTTTGGGCTGTACTTAACGGTGGCGTAGTCGTCACTGGTGCCATCACTCGAGCCATATCCGGTGACATAAACATTGCCCGAGCCGTCTACCGCCAGGGCCGTTGCCAGGGCGGCATAGCCATAGGGCCCGAAGTATCTTGTTCCCCAGAGCCGCTTGCCGTTGGTGTTGTACTTGATGGTGGCAAACCCATAGGTGCCTGAAGCCGAGCTGTATCCGGTGACATAGACATTGCCCGAGCTGTCGACCGCAAGGGCACTTGCGTGATCAGTGCCGTTACCTGGCCCGTTGTACCTCGCCACCCACTTCTCCTGTCGTGCACTCCCGTCTTCCCCTCCCAGGGGAATCAACAGCGTAACAAAAACGACCATAAAACCGATAATCACCCAACCCCGCTTTTTCATCTCCCCCTCCTTATGGCATTAACATTTTTGATGCATAAGAATTTGCTTTTTCCGCGGCGCATCGAAATGAATCCCCTTTTTCCACGGCGTGTTGATTCCCGCCCCTGGCGCTGAATGTATAAGAATTTGCTTTTTCCGCGGCGCGGTGAATGGCGGCTCCGTGCGATAAATCTCCCCTCCTGATCATGATGGAATACTACCGCCGGCCGGGCGGCGATGTCAATAGCCCCGGTAATCGACGCCCAAAGAGCCGGCGGGAGCCAAAACCCCTCCCGCACCGGCCGAAAAATCACAGACTCCTACTCCCTATGATCGCGAAAGACTAGAAATAGTCCCCGCCTTCCTCGGCCATCCGGAGAGGAAAAGCCGCCAGGCTCGCCCGCGGACGGTCTTAAAGCTCTGCCCGGCCCGGCCCGCCTCTCCTACTTCTTGGGATAAGCCGGCCGCTCGGGGAAGCGGAACGGATTCTTGGCGATCATGTACAGGATCGTTTCGATCGCCTTGTCGAGCTGGGCATCCTTCCCAGCCATGACCGAGGCCGGGTCGTTGTCGATAAGAATATCCGGGTCGGCGCCGTGGTTCTCGACGATCCATTTGCCGTCGCTACCCCAGAAGGCGTTGTTGGACTGCTCGACCGAGCCGTTGTCGATCGTCAGCTGCCGGTTGAGGATCCCGACCAGACCGCCCCAGGAGGGAACGCCGACGACCTTGCCAAGCTTACGGGATTTGAAGTGGTCGACGAAGGCCTCGCCGTCCGAGCCGTTGGCCTCGTTGGAGATGACGACGTAGTTTCCGTTCCCGGCCGTACCCGGGTAGCGCATCGGGACCATGTTCTTGAGGACGTTGAAGGAGTTCATCTGGCGCTCGAGCTTGTCGATCAGGAAATATTCCGTCCAGCCGCCGGAATTGCGGCGGACATCGATGATGATCCCGTCCTTGAAGCGGAAGGCGCGCCAGAATTTGTCGAACTCGCCGATGCCGCCCGAGCCCATGCCGTTGATGTGCATGTAGCCGACCCGTCCGTTGGTCGCGGCCAGGACCTTCTTGATATTCCCGGTCAGCCAGGCGAAGTAGCGGAGCTGCTGGTCGTTGCGGAGCGGCTCGACCTCGTAGGTCTTGGCGCCCAGCGCGGTCGGCTTGGCGTTGACCGTAATCTTGAGCTTCTGGCCGGGCGTGACCTGGAGGAGCCGGAAGTAATCGTCGGGCGGTTTGACCTCCTGTCCGTTGATCGCGATTAAGTAATAGCCCTCCTTGACGTCCAGGTCGGGCCGGACCAGCGGGCCGGGCAGGCTGAGGTTGTATTCGGTCGGACCATAGATCCGCTGGAACTTGTAGAGGCCGGCTTGGCCGTCGGCGACGATATCGGCGCCTAAAAGCCCGGTGGTGGCGGTCTGCGACGGCGGCCCGGCCGGGCCGTAATCGCCGCCGCCGATGTAGGTGTGGGAGACGCACAGCTCGCCGACCATCTGCTGGAGGACCCAGTTGAGCTCTTCGCGCGAGGAGAGATAGGGGATGTAAGCCCGATACTTATCCCCCATCGCCTTCCAGTCGCGGCCGTGCATGCCGGGGTCGTAGAAGAAGTCCCGGTACCAGCGCCAGGCGTCGCTGAAGATCTGATTCCACTCCTTCTGGAGGTCGACCGTGTAGGTCAGGTTCTGGAGCTTGAGCTTGTCGCCCAGGGCCTTGCTTCCGAAGGCCTTGTCCCAAGCCGTCACAAAAAAGTCCTCGTCCTTGCGGATGATCATCCGCTCGCCGTTGGAGGACACCGCATAGTCGCGCACCTTCTCGCCGAGGACGACATCTTTCTTGGAGGCTATGTCGAAGATGTGAAGGTCCCACTTGGTCGCCCCGCGCGGGGCGAAGATTTCTTCGTACTCGTCCTCGCTGAAGGCGTCGACCGAGCACCAAGCTACCTTGCCCTTGCCGGCCTTGAGGAAGAAATAATTGCCGGCCGGAACCGGGAGCGGATAGGTCCGCTTGGCCAGACCCTCGAGGTCGATCCGGAACGGAACGGGCTTCTCGTCCTTCTTGGCGGGAGCCTCGGTCTCGACCTCGACGAAGGGCGGCGCCTCGCCGTCCCTGAGCTGGACGGCCATGACCTGATAGGGCGTCGCCACGACGTGGTTGTCCTCGTAGAAGTCCATCTTGAGCTCGAAGTTGCGCGAGGACAGGTAATAGAGGAAGCGCCCGTCGGCGTCGAAGGACGGATGGAGGTTGTCGAAGAAATCGTCGGTCACGGCATAGCGCTTGCCCTGGGCCAGGCTGTAGATGAAGACCTGGCTGTTTCGGTTGTACTGGACCTGGGTGTAGCAGATCCAGTTGCCGTCGGGCGACCAGCCGTAGTCGCTGATTTCCCAGTAGAACTCGTCGTTCTTGAGCATGTTCGATTCGTCGACCTTGACCAGCTTCTTGGTCGCGACCTCGACGTTGAACAGGGCGAAATCCTTATTCCCGAACAGGATCTTAGATCCGTCCGGCGACCAGACGAGATGATAATTCGTCCGGTCCAGGGCCGTCGTGAGCGGGGTCCACTCCCCTCCCTCGACTTTCTGAAGGTAGAGCTGATACTCGCCGCTCTTGTCCGAGAAGAAGGCCACGGTCTTGCCGTCCGGGGAGATCTGGGGATACATCTCGCGTGTGCCCGGCGTCTGGGACAGGTTGCGGGCCTTGCCTTTTTCGACGCCGACCGTGAAGACGTCGCCGCGGGCCTCGAGAACGGCCGTTTCCCCGTCGTTCGAGACGCCGGCGTGATGGATATAGTCCTTGGGGTTGATGATCCGGTTGCGGAGGGCCCAGCGGTCCGAAGGGACGAGGACCTGGACTTTGCGGACATCGCCCGTCTTGACGTCCAGGACGCGGATGTAGCCGTCCTGCATGAAGACGATCCGCTCGCCGTCGGTATGCGGCATCATGACGTCGAAATCGGCGTAGCGCGTGACTTGTTCGACCTGCTTACCGGCCAGGTCCTGGCGGTAGAAGTTGGCGATCCCGTTCGTCCGGTCCGAGACGAAATACATCGCCCCGCCTATCCACATCGGGTAGGCGTTCTTGCCGACGTAGTCGGTGACGGGGGCGAAGGCCTTCGTCTTGAAATCGTACATCCAGATGTCCTGGTACTGGCCGCCCTTGTAGCGTTTCCAGTAGTACTCCTCGCTCCCGCGGCGGGCGTAGAGGATCTTCCGGCCGTCGGGCGAGAAGCTGCACAGGACGCCGCGGTCGAGCGGGAAGCGCTCGGGGACGGTCCCGGCCCGGGAGACGAAGTAGAGGTTCGGGTCGCGGCCGACCACGTTCTCGAACATGGACCGGAAAACGACCCGTTCGGAGTCTGGCGTCCAGCCGACGACGAAGGCCGCGCCCGGCGTGTAGGTCAGGCGCCGCGGAGCGCCGCCCTCGGCGGGCATGAGATAAACGCTGGGCGGACCGTCGTAAGTCGCCGTAAAAGCCAGCCATTTCCCGTCCGGCGAGAGCTTGGCGGCCGTCTCGGTGCCGGGGGCCGTCGTCAGCCTCAGGGCGGTGCCGCCCTGGGCACCGACCGTCCACAGGTCGCCCTCGTAAGTGAAGACGATTTTGTCCTTGTGGATGGTCGGGTAGCGCATGAACCGGCCCTCGTCCAGGGCGGTCAAGGCCGTCACGGCCGTTAAAAGACAAAAGATGGCGATAAAAGCTTTCTTCACGATAAACCTCCCATACAATACATGAAACGAGGGACTCGTCCCCCGGATTCGACCGCTTTATCGTCGGCGATTCGCAGCGGTTTCATTCCACGGCCCAGGTCAGGTCTTCCGGGGGCCCGAAAGGATCCTGGCCGGCAGCATGATGATCGCCTTGAGGAGTTGGAAAACGCCGGTGAGGGTGATCCCGACCAGGCGGAACGGAAGCGACAGCAGCCAGACCAAGGGATACATAATCAAGGCCAGCAGCGCGATCGGCCAGCAGATGACGAGCAGGATGAGCCAGAGAAGAAATTTGGCCATCGGGAATCCTCCCTTGCCTCCGGATTAGAATCCGAGCTCCTTGATGATGTTCGCAGCCCCGGCGAATTTCTCGGTCACGAACAGGACGTAGCGGATATCGACGCTGATCGAACGCTGATACTCGGGCATGATGTAGTAATCGCCGACGACGCTTTCGTAGGTCATGTCGAAGATGATCCCGATCTGCTCGCCCTTGGCGTTGAAGGTTGGGGAGCCGGAGTTACCGCCCGTGACGTTGGTCGTATTCAGGAAGCAGGCCGGGACGTCCTTGAGGACGGGGTCCAGGTAGCGCCCGAAGTCGCGGGCCTTGTGAAGGTCCTTGATCTTGGCCGGGACGATGAACGGGAACTTGCCGGTTTCCTTCTCGAGGACGCCGGTCAAGGTCGTCTGGGACAGATAATACACGCCGTCCTTGGGCTTGTAGCCCTCGACCGGGCCGAAGGTCAACCGGATGGTGCCGTTCGCGTCCGGCGCCATCTTCCCACCCCACTGCTCGAGGCGGGCCGCCTCGTAGGCCTTCTTGAGGTCCTGGCTCTCCTGGCCCTTGGCCTTGCGCTCCTCGCGAACAACCTTGAGCTCCTTCTCGAGTCCGGCGACGAACTCGATGGCCGGGTCCTTGAGCTTGGCCAGCGCGGCGGGCGTCATCTCGAGCATCTCCATCCGCTTCTTGAGATCGCCCAGGGCCGTCTTGTCGTAGAGGCCGTCCACGAACGATTCGATGTCCTTGTCGGAGCGGCCGCCGAAAAGCACCTGGAGGGCTTTGGGAAGCCGCTCGACGGGGAGCGCCTTGAGGATTTTAAGCCTATGCTTCAGATAGGCGCGATCCGTGACTAAGTCATAGCCCCGTTCGGCGAGCTGGAGGCCCTGCTTGATGAAGGGCAAGTTTCGCTTCTGATAGGAAGGTTCGCGCTCCATGTCGGGTTTGCGGCTCTCGTCGGTGGCTCGGAAGATCGTGTAGGCCATGCTGAGAACCTGGGAGCCGCCGTAGGAGCTGACCAGGTTCGTCAGGGCCTCGTTTCGTCGGTATTCGGGCGCAAAATTTTTGCTGAAGTCGTCAATCGCGCCGAGGGCCGAGCCATACTTCTTCTGACGGGCCGGGTCGGCGTTGACCCAGTCCAGGAAGGCCTTCTCCTGAGCCGCCTTTTTATCCGGCAGGCCGATCTTCTCGAAGCCTTCGAGTTTGCCCTGATAATTCTTCAGGCCGTTGTAGAGACCCTTGACCAGGCTCGCGTACCTGATCTCGACTTCTTTATCGGCCTTGCCCGCCTCCTCGAAGAAGGCGATGATGTCCTTGAAAAAAGCCGTCCGGAGCGCCATCGATTCCGCGTCGAACCGGATTTCGGAGGCCGTGTTGTTCCGGTAGGTCCGCCCCGGATAACCCATGATGAAGGTGAAGTCGCCCTCCTTGAATCCGTCGAGCGAGAGCTTGACGATCGACTTCGGCCTGTAGGGGACGTTGTCGGCGCTGAAGTCGGCGCCGATCCCGTCCT
>JALHUR010000252.1 GCA_022867325.1 Candidatus Aminicenantota bacterium
GCCGGGGACGACGAGCGTCCCCGAGGCGTCCACGACTTTGGCCTCGGCGCCCTCGAGCCGGACCGGTCCGGACGGCGCACGGGCGCAGACCTTTCCGCCCGCGATCAGGATGTCCTTAGTCCCCAAGTCCTCGGGCGCGAACACGCGCCCGCCTCGGATCAGCGTGAGCATGAAAGCCTCCCTCGACGGGAATGAGCTTTCCTAAATTAGCACGCCGGGCCTGGAATGGCAATATTTTTGAAGTTTTTGAAATTTAGCGCGTAATTGACTACAATAGGCGGGAAACAAAGGGCCATGCCGACGTTCGAAGAGGAATACAAGCGGCTGCGCAAGGCGACCCTCCGCCTCAGCAATTTCTCCCTCCTCTCCACGCGGTTCGACGTCCGGGGCGGCGAGAACTTCGTGCCGGAAGGGCCGAATCTCATAGTCGGTAATCATATCGGGAGCTACAAGGATATCGCCCTGCTGTTGAAGAACGCGCCCCGGCCCATTTTCTTCACGGCCAACGAGATGATTTTCGACCGGGAGAAATTCAGCTGGCTGGTCAGGCATCATCTTCAGCGCCACCTCGGGAATTTCGGGACCTTCATCAACCTCCTTTTCAACCCCTTCTATGCCTATGTCATCAGGTTCATCTCCTCGAACATCGCCAAAGTGGGGAGCATCCCGGTCAACCTCTCGGGGGGAGGCCGGGCCGAGGCCATCCGGCGCTGCGAGGAATACCTGCGGGTCGGCCGGGCCGTCATCACCCTCCAAGGGCGGGGCCGGATCGACGACCGGGATCCCAATCCCTACGTCAAGCCCTTCCGGAAGGGCCCCTCGGTCATGGCCTACAACCTCCTGGTCGAGAACGGCATTTCGGTCCCGGTGACGCCCCTCTCCATCTTCGGAACCCACGTCATGTTCCTGGTCCCGATCAGGATCAAGGTCAACGTCGGAGCCCCCATGTTTATCAAGGATTATATGGGCGGCGGAGCGCTGGCGACGATCGAACGATTCCGGATAGCGCTCAACGGCCGGGTCAACGCCCTTTTCCTGGAGAGCCTCAAGTTCTAGCTGTTCCGGAGGAGACGAGACCATGAGCGAAGCCGAACGACTCCTGATCGCAAAGAGTGAGAAGGAACTCTATCTGTTGCCGCGGATGGCGAACCGGCACGGCCTCATCGCGGGTGCGACCGGGACGGGCAAGACCGTCTCCCTCCAGGTCATGGCCGAGAGCTTCAGCCGGATCGGCGTCCCCGTTTTCATGGCCGACGTCAAGGGCGATCTGGCCGGAATCAGCCGGCCGGGAACCCCCCAGCCCAAGATCATGGAGCGCGTCAAGATGCTCCGCCTGTCCGGGTTCGAATTCGCCGGGACCCCGGCCGTGTTCTGGGACGTCTTCGGCGAGCAGGGCCATCCGGTCCGGACGACCGTCTCCGATATGGGGCCGCTTCTTTTCTCGCGGCTTTTAAACCTCAACGACGTCCAGAGCGGCGTCCTGACCCTCGTCTTTCGGATCGCGGACGACAACGGGCTCCTCCTCCTCGATTTCAAGGACCTCCGGGCCATGACCCAATACGCGGGCGACCACGCCGAGGAATTCGAGACCGAGTACGGCCGCGTTTCGACGGCCAGCATCGGCGCCATCCAGCGCGGGCTGCTGACCCTCGAGGAGCAGGGGGGAGCCCGTTTGTTCGGCGAGCCGGCTTTAAACCTGGCCGACCTCATGCAGACGGACGGCCGGGGCCGCGGCCTGGTCAACATCCTGGTCGCCGACAAGCTCATGATGAATCCCAAAATGTACGCGACCCTCCTCCTCTGGATGCTGTCCGAGCTGTTCGAAAACCTGCCCGAGGTCGGCGACCCTGAGAAACCCCGCCTCGTCTTCTTCTTCGATGAAGCCCACCTCCTGTTCACGGACGCGCCGCCCGTCCTCCTCGAGAAGATCGAACAGGTCGTCCGGCTCATCCGCTCCAAGGGGGTCGGCATTTATTTCGTCACCCAGAATCCCCTCGACATCCCGGACATGACGCTCGGACAGCTCGGGAACCGCGTCCAGCACGCCCTGCGGGCCTTTACGCCGCGAGACCAGAAGGCCGTCCGGGCCGCGGCCGAGACATTCCGGACGAACCCCAAGCTCAACGTCGAGAAAGCCATCACCGAGCTGGGCGTCGGCGAAGCCCTCGTTTCATTCCTGGATGAAAAAGGCCAACCGGGAATCGTCGAGCGGGCCTTCGTCCTTCCCCCCAAGAGCCAGATCGGGCCCATCGGCGCCGATGTCCGGGACCGGATCGTCCGCGGCTCGCTCGTCTACGGCCATTACGAGAAGGCCATCGACCGGGAGTCGGCCTATGAGATGATCAAGGCCAGGACCGAGAAAAGGGAGGTTTCGGCCGGGCGGATGCCTCAGCCCCAGCCGGAATACAGGTTCCCGGGGCCTGAGCAGCCTTATCCCCAGAGACAGCCCTCTCCTTACGAATATCCCGGCACGCCGCGCAGGCCCTCAGGCCGGCCCCGCGATACGCTGCTCGAGGCCATGGCCAAGAGCGCGGCCCGGAGCGTGGGGAGTTCGCTGGGACGCCAGATTTTACGCGGCGTCCTGGGATCCATCCTGGGCGGCCGGCGCTAAGTCCGTCCGATCCTCAAAGTTTCAATCGCTCGATCAGGGTCAGCAGGTAACGGGACTTCATCTGCTTGGCGGCCATGGCCTGCTTGAGGGGCGGGAGCTTGAGGATGACGCCCAGGACGGCGGCCATCGCCCGGTGGCTGAGCAGCGCCTGGTTGTCGAAGATCAGGTTCTGGAGCTTGCCGCGCTCGACGGCCATCAGGACGGCCCGGTGAGTGGAGTTGAGGGGGGTGATGACCCGCTCGGGCCGGGACTCGAGACGGATGCTCTTTGTCTTGCAGATGCGGGCGCAGACGCCGCAGCCCAGGCAGACGGCCGCCTCGAGCTTGGCCCGTTTCTTCCGGGGCTGATGAGCGTCGTTGGCCGAGACGAGCGTCATGGCCTCGACCGGGCAGACCGACGCGCACTCGCCGCAACCCGTGCAGGAATCGAGATCGATCCTGGGGAGGAAATTCGTGGTGTGGACGGGATTGAGGATCCCGAAGCGGCGGGCGGCGATCATGACCTCGCAGCAGCAGCCGCAGCAGTTGCAGATGAAGCTGACCCGGCGCTGGACGTTCTCGCCGAACTGGATGAGGTTCTCATCGTAGGCCTTCTGGAGGAGGTCCAGCCCCTCGGCGACGTCGACCGAACGGGCGTAGCCGTGCCGGATCAGGGAGGCGGCCGAGTTGTTGAAGGTCATGCAGATGTCGAGAGGAGCCCGGCAGGCCTTGCCGACGTGTTCCATCTTGTGGCGGCAGTAACAGAGGCCGACCCCACGATGGGAGGCGGTCCGGACGACCTCGCCGGCCCGCTCGTAATCGAGGACATGGAGGGCGTTGTCGTTGGAGAGGACGGGTTCGTGGACGAAGACGCGGCCGAGCTGCGTTTCCCCCTGGACGAAGAGGGCCTTAATAAAATCCTCCTCGACGGTGACGTACTGGTAGTAGAGCTCGGCCAGCGCTTTCTGGTCGACGTCCCCGCGCAGCCGCATCATCGAGAACTCGAAGAATCCGGCCATGGGCGGGGGCAGGGCGTAGATCTGCCTGGTCCGGCCCCGGATGTCGAGGAGAAGGGCCCGGCTCGAGAGCTCATCCAGGACCTTTTGGGCTTCGCTCGTCTTCATCTTCCAGGCCCGGGCCGCACGCTCGGCCGTGAAGGGCTTGATGGGAAGGAGGGCCACCAGCGAGGCCTCCCGCTCGCTCATCAGGATCCCGAGGATCTTGAACAGGAGCTCGGAGGGCGGGGCGCCCTGGGGGAATTTGTTGAGCCGTCGGACGAGCCGGCTGTATCCGGACCTGGAAGTCAGGTGGGCCACGGTCAGTACCGCCAGCTGGTGAGGTCGGCGCCGGAAGGCGCCGTCTTGAGCATCCTCGCCACGGCCCGGGGGATGAACATCTGGTGGTAGCAAAGACGCGAGATGGCGTTGGGCTGGGTATGGTCGCCGTTCCAGCAATGCTCGGCCCGGTCGCCGTAATCCACTTCGCCGCCGTAGGTGGGGTCCTTGGTGCTCTTGAGGAAGTCCTCGATCAGGTACACGGCGTTGTTCAGGTAATAGTTGTCCATGTCGCCGACGTAAAGGTGGATCTTGCCCGCGAGCTTCGGCCCGAGCGTCATCCAGTCGCGCCGGAGAATGTAGCTCAGGTCGTAGTTTTCCCTCCAGTAGCTTGCGACCTCGGGATCGATCTCGCCCGTCAGCTTGTCCCAGATCGGCTTGGGATAGCCGTCCCGGCCGGCCGGGCTGAACACGGCCTGCCAGATGTCCCACTGCTCGCCCGACCTACCGCGGCTGGCGATGGCCAGCTCCCGGAGATTCGCCTGCTCGAGGGTCGTCAGGACTTCGCCCAGGTAGTTCCGCGTGCCGGGACGAGGCGTCTTCTTCCAGGCCGCGTCCACGTAATAGGCGTTCTTGTGCTCGTAGATGTTGACGATTGTGTAGGCCCGGAAGTCGATCGGGTCGGGGCAGGCCGCCCAGCAGCCGTTGAATTCGTCGGGGTAGAAGACCTGGCTTGCCAAGGCCTCCCAGCCGCCCGTCGACCCTCCATACAAGAAGCGCGCCCAGCCCTGGCCCAGGCCCCGGTACTTCTTTTCGATGGTGGGAATGAGCTCGCGGACGATCGCGTCGCCGTAGGGCCCGAGGTTGGCCGAGTTCACGGCGTAGGAGTCGTCATAATAGGGGTTAGCGTGCTGGATCTCCATGATGATGACGCGGGGAAAATCCCGGCCGGTCCATTCCCGGTAGAACTTATAGGCGTATTCCTGCTGGATTTTGTTGTAACCCGGAAGGCGGAAACGCTCGCTGTAGTCGGGCTTGAGGTCCGGGTCGGGCGGCGTTTCCCGGAATCCCTCGATGGTGTAGGGGAAATGGCCGTGATTGATGATGAGCGGGTAGCGCGCCCCCGGGTGCTCGTCAAACCCCTCGGGCAGGAGCAGGCAGGCCCCGAGATACATCGGCCGTCCCCAGAATTCGGTCAGCAGCTTGCTTTGGATTCTCTCGTGGCGGATGTATTTTGTGTCCCGGGGCGGCGGGATGGGAGGGATCTCGAGGTCGAGGCTGACCGCGATCGTCTCCTCCTTTGAGGGTTCGACCCGGATTTTTCGCGGCGCGCTGTAGAGATTGCCCGGCTTGGCGTTCCAGCGCTGGCCTTCGCCCTGGTCCATGGGGAGTTTGACGGTGTGCCCGTTGGCCAGCCGAAAGGTCTCGTACTTGTTGAAAAGAGCCTGAACCCAGTACTCGCCCGCCGGAATTTCGGCGATGCTGGGAAGCGGATAACCGAACGCGGCCGCGTCGATGATCGCCGGTTGGCCCGGCCGCAGCCCGGCGACGTCCAGGCCGAACAGGAGCTGGGTGTTCGCGCCGTCGCTGATCTGGAAGCGAGGCTCGGATGGGCTTCTTTTAGTGCATCTGCAAACTCGACCTGTTCGTCCGACATTTTTGTGAGGA
>JALHUR010000253.1 GCA_022867325.1 Candidatus Aminicenantota bacterium
GCTCCAGGGCGAGGGGGAGGGCTTCCGGGACTTCGTCATCCGCCGCGAGGAGGACAAAGGGCTGCCCGGCCTCGTCAACCTGATCGGGATCGAATCCCCGGGCCTGACCGCGGCCCCGGCCATCGGAGAGCTGGCGGCCGGGCTGCTCGCGGAAATCCTCTAAGCCGTCTTCCCCCACCCCCGTCCTTAATCGTCGAACAGTTTTTAGCTTTCAACATATCATTATCCTATTCGGGCGGCGAAGAATGCCGTCCTCAAGCCCCAGTAGCGGAGGGGGGCCCCGGCGGCTTATCCGACGGGGGGAACCGACGGGACTGGTTCACCGGGGTGCGGGGGCGGAGGACGGTTTCTTCGCCGCAAAAATGGAGAATTAATTTTTTCGCAAAGAATTCCAAAAACTGTTCGACGGTCAGCCCGGGCTCCTGTTGACGGCGCGGAAGGGCTCTGATATTAATAGAGTGGCCGGAGGGACAAACGGATGAGACGGCGCGACCTGCTGAGGACGTTCGCGGCGGCCGGAGCGGCTTCGCTCATCGACCGATCCGGACTCGGCCGGGATCTCAAGCCGGCTGAGATCCTGATCGACCATTACACCTGGTACCGGCTTCCCTGGCAGCAACGCGTCTACACCGAGCCCTTGCGCGGCCACTACGACTCGTCGGACATCGAGATCGTCGAGCGCCAGAATGAAGAGAAGAAGGCTTTTTCGATCCCGGTCGATTGCGTCTCCTGGTGGGGCCCGACCAGCGCGAGCTACGAGCTGTTCAAGCAGGCCTACCTCAAGGCCGCCAATTTTTCGAGCCGCAAATTCTGCTTCCTCTACGAGATCACCGGCCGGCTCCACCAGTCCCGGGTCCTGGACGCGCCCGGGACGGCCGGAGAACCGGCCCTGGCTCCGTCCGGACGCTCGGCCGACGCCGTCTGGAAAAAGCAATACTATTACGATTTCCGGGATTCCTTCAACCGCAAGACCTTCCTGGACGACATCGACTTCCTGGAGGCCAACCATTTCAAGGCCGAGAACTACCATCGCATCGACGGCCGGCCCGTCCTCTACATCTGGCTCGACAACTTGAAATATTTCGACGCCACGAGCGTCAAGGCCCGCAAGAAGGTCTATCTCATCGGTAGCGAGCCTTTCTTCTTTCCCCCCGAACGCTGGGAGACGGAGCGCTTCACTCACCCCGGCTGGTACGACGCCCTCACCTGTTACGGGATCAACCCGACTCATGTCGCCAAGACATGGGGGAGCCTCAGGGAGGCTTTCCGGACCGAATACGCCAAGATGGCCCGGACCTGGAGCTCGCTCCTCAAGACGCACGCCCCCGACACCAAGCTCCTGCTGCCCGTCCAGTTCACCTACCACGACAGCCGGGGCAACCTCGACCCCAAGACCGGCAGGAGCCGGGTCCTGGTCTGCCAGCAGGGCGAGGGCGAGGCGTTCGTGCAACAGGTCAAGGCTTTATTCGACGAGAACCCCCGGATCCGCGGCCTCCACCTCACGAGCTACAACGAGCATTACGAGGGGACGGCCTTCGAGCCGAGCGTCTTCGAGGGGATGGGCCGATTGAAGATCGGCTACGGCAGCCGCTGGCTGGCTCTGGTCAAAAAATACTTCAAGCCCAACGTCTCCGCTTGATTTCACGCCAAATCTTCGAGACAAGATAGTCCGGGGTGTGGTCTGATTTGGGGACACGTCACCGATTCGAGAGAATCGGTACATGTCCCCAAATCGGGCAAAAAAAAGCCCCTCCCTTCGGGGGAAGGGAGGGGCATGAGCTGGTACGAGGTGCGGGTGAGCTTAGAACTGGAAGCGAACGCCGAGCCGGACGACGCGGGGGTTGAGGACTTCGTTGGCCTTGTAGTCGGTCGCGTTCTTGGAAACGGTTCCCGTGGTCGGGTAGTAGGTGCCGTGGTAGCGGTCGTACCGTCTGTTCATGAGGGAGGAGTTCAGGACGTTGAAGAGGTCGGCCATGATGTAGACCTTGCCGATGTCGCCGGCCCTGAGGACTTTCTCCAGCCGCATGTTCAAGTTGTAGAAGACGGGGAGCCGTTCGGTTCCATAGGCCGTCAGGTCAACCGTGGTGGAACGGTTGGTCGCATTGGGGGCGGCGTAGTTGGTGATCTGCATGGATTCCAGGATGATGTGGCCTTCGCGGGCGTTGAAGGAGCCGGAGATGTTGAAGTCGAAGGGGAGCTGATAGAGGCCGGAGACCTTGAACAGCCAGCGGGAGAACACGTTCACGTTGATCTTGCCGCTCGAGGCGCCCATGGCGCGACCCCAGGGTAATCCGTCTCGCGCCCAGAGGTTGGTGGCGTTGACATAGCCGTTGTCGCCGTAGTGCTCTTTCTGCATCTGGTAGGTGAACGAGGCGTCGAGCATCCACTTGTTGGAGAGGCGCTTGGTCATCCTGAGTTCGGCACCCATGAAGTCGCGATAGTAGTCGGGCTGCTGCTCGTAGATCCGGTAGAACCGGGAGGGAATGCCGGCCTTGAGGAGGTAGTAGGGTTTGCCGGCGGCGTCCTTTCCGGAATAGCTCGTCATATTGCCGGGGATGGTGCCGGCCTGAGTATAGGCGTTCTTGTCCGTCTTCGCGCCGGTGGTTGGATCGTAGGGAAGCGTCCAGTTGAAGTTATCGAACTTGCGGTAGCTGAAGTCGAGGGCGACCCCGAGGTCGGGAATAACTTCCCGCTCGAGGGAGAGCAGGATTTCCTGAACCCGGGGAGAATTGACGCTCTTGTCGATCGTGTAGCGGGGGGAGCTGAAGGCCTGGGGATTGGTGAGGTCGTAGTCGCCCCACATGACGCCTTCATTATCGGCCACGTTGCCGATGAGGTTGCCGGAAGCGTCGAAGACCTGGTTGGGGGCGTAGGTCAGACTGGTCCAATAGAGCTCGGTGACATCGACCATTCTGTTGCCGTTCGTGTCTCTCCAGTAGAAGTCCATCCAGCCGCCCAGGCCGAGGGGCTCGTAGTAGCTCGCCTCGCCGGTGCCCATCCAGTCGCCGTACTGGGCCGCCGACAGCTTGACGATCGTCTTGCCGTCGCCGCTCAGGTCATAGGTCATGCCGATCCGGGGCGAGAGGAAAGCCCACTTGTAGTCGCCGGTCCGGGCCGGGACGTTCAGCCCGGGTAGAACCTTGGCGATGGCGTCGGCGGTCGCCGAGCTGAAGTTCTTCTGCCAGGCGGGGTGATTCTTCTCGACGGACGACATCGTGAAGGCCATGATCTCGGGCTTCATGTAGCTGTAGCGGAGGCCGAGGATCAGGTTGAAGCGGCCCTTGGTGATCGTGTCGCTCAGGTAGCCCGTGTACTCTTTGATGTTGTTGTTGTCTTTCCAGCCCCTCCAGACGCCAAGCCGTTCTATGCCGGGGACGTAGTCGGGCTCGCCGTCGCCGGTGATGTCCATCGAGGCGTAGTTTAAGTTGGTGTTCCGCTGGGTATTGCCGGGAGCGGTGCTGTAGTGGGCGCCGGTGCTGTTCCGGTACTCGGCGCCGAACTTGATCTCATGGCTGAGGCCGAACAGGTTGTCGTTGAAATAGTTGCCGAGGATCCGGGCCGAATGAGTCGGGCGGTCGGCGCCGTAGTTCCACCAACCGTTCTGGTAAATGCCGGCCGTATCATCTCTTGTCAGCCAATTCTCGAATTTCTCGTCGACCGTAGGCAGGAATTGGAAGCCGCCCCCGCTGAAGGCGTACTTCACGGACAGCAGGAAGCTGTCGCCGAACATGTGCTCGTCCTCGACCTTGAAGATCGGGGTTCCGAAATAGTACTTGGACAGCTGATGGTAGCCCAGGGGGCATTCGTACCCCGCGGACCGGCCGAACTTTTCCTTGCCGCCGACGTGGAGGAAGGCCTCGAATCGGTTCTGGGGCAGGAGCTGGACGTTGACCTTGGCGGCGTAGTTCTGGAGGAGAGTGTCGTCCTTGTTGCCGTAAAGGTTGTTGCTCCAGATGTCCTGGACGCCGTAGGACGCCCACCACCAGATCTTGTCCTTGATCAGCGGGCCGCCGATGTTGAAGCCGTAGTCCTTGATGGCCCGGATGACGTTCGTCCCGACGACGCCTTCCTTCTTGAGGGCGTCGGTCAGGTTGTCGCCCTGGAACTTCTTGTCGGTGCGGTAGAAGCGGCCGCCGATGTTGAGCTTGTTGCCGCCGCGCCGGGTGACCAGGTTGACTTGGATGCCGCCCGTGGCCACGGAAACGTCGCCGCCGCCCTGGGTGATGTTCATCTCCTCGAAGGTGTCGAAGTCGTAGTAGGTGATCGAGGAAATGGAGGATGGGTCTTCGGTATTGACGCCGTCGACGCTCCAGATCTCCGTCCCGCCGCCGCGGGCGATGAAGCCCGACATCTGGCCGGACTCGCTGCCGCCGACGTTTTCACGGTCGACCTGGACACCGGCCGCCTGCTGGAGGATGACCCAGGGGTCTCGGGCCGTCGGCAGGGACTGGAGGACCTCTCGGGTCACGGTCTGGGTGACGGTCGTCTTCTTGGTCTCGACGACCGGGCTCGTGGCCGTGACGGTGATCTCTTCCTCGAGAGCGCCGACTTCCAAGATCAGGCTGATCTCGGTGTTCTTGCCGATATTGACAATGATGTCGGGCCGGGTCAGCGTCTTGAATCCCTGGAGCTCGACTTTGAGGGCGTAGTTCGCGCTCGGAGACAGGGACAGAAAACGGAAATTCCCCTCGGCCGACGAGATCGTCGATACCGGCGCCGTCAGGCTGCCCGTCAGAGTAACGGACGCGCCGGGGAGCGCGTTCCCTTCCTGGTCCAGAACCTTGCCGAAAATGTTTCCGGCTCTCTGCTGGGCCAGAGCAGGGATCGCCAATGCAAGCACGCATAGGAAAATTGTAAGCTTACGCAATGATGACTCCTTTTTCCTTGTAATGGCTCCTCTCCCTTAGAGTCCCAACCCGGGGACTCCAACCTTTCTCCCCTTGTGATTGTCTTTTCTGCTTTATCTCACCTCCAAGCCTTGGATTGAAATATCGTATCAGATATATCTGATATTAAGCAAGAATTATGCCAATAATTACTGTCTATAAATTAATTATTAACAACTATTTACATTAAGCTCGTTTCAAGCAATTCAAAAATATCGATCCAATCTTTTGAATTTATCCAATTATCTGAAGCTCCACGGACTAACGTCCGTGGGATCTGCCCATTGCAGGCGTTGGAGCGCCTGTCCCCGAAGCGGGGAATTCGCTACCGAAGCTCCGCACTTTGACTTCAGCTGCTCTGTGCTTCGCCAACATCGGAGCGCCAGCCCCCGAAAGGGGGTTCCTCCACGGACTAACGTCCGTGGATTCCCGCGAGGGGATTGAAAACTCGGCTCAAGGAAAAAACAGGGTTCTGAACGCGGATCCGAAGCGATCATGAAAAGGTAAGCTTAGACGTCCGAATATAACAGCTCTTTCTTAAGGTTGAGCGAGGGGTGCTGGGGTGAAGAGGCCCTACGAAGGGTCGAGCGGGCATGGTTCCCCATAAGAAATGCTTGCAAGACAAAAAAATGTCTTGACATACGATCCCCTCCTATGCTAACAACCGCAATTGAAATGAGTCCAAGAAGAAGAATCCCATCGACGGCCCCGGCGCCCTATCCGAATTCCCGGACTCTGTCCCGCCATTCCCTTCCCTCCTTTATGATAATGTGAAGCCCGGATAGCGGCTCTCGCCCGAGAGCCGGTATTCGGGACCCCCGACCCTGCGGCGCGGCGACGTGCGCCCGCGCACGTCCGCGTCCACCCACTTCACACAAAAGGAGGCAACCTATGTCCAAGACCCTATCCGATATCAACGATAAAATCGTCCGCGGCGCCGCTCGTGTCGTCCGCGCCGACGAAATGGCAACCCTCGTCCGCGCCAAGGGCCCCGAGCGGGCCGCCGAGGAGGTCGACGTCGTCACGACCGGGACCTTCGGCGCCATGTGCTCCTCGGGCGTCTGGCTCAACTTCGGCCATTCCGACCCCCCCATCAAGATGTCCCGCGTCTGGCTCAACGACGTCGAGGCCTACACGGGGGTCGCGGCCGTGGACGCTTACATCGGGGCGACCCAGCCCTCCCAATCGCGCGGGATCGCCTACGGCGGAGCCCACGTCATCGAGGACCTCCTGCGCGGCAAGCCGGTCGTCCTCCGTGCCGTCGCCTACGGGACGGACTGCTATCCGCGCAAGAAGATCGTGACCACGATCACGCTGGCCGACCTGAACTCGGCCGTCATGAGCAATCCCCGCAACGGCTACCAGCGCTACAACGCCGCCACCAACTCGGGGCCGCGGGCGCTGCGGACCTACATGGGCAAGCTCCTCCCCCGCTTCGGGAACGTGACCTTCTCCGGCGCCGGAGCCCTTTCGCCGCTTTCGAACGACCCGGGCTACCGGGCGATCGGAATCGGGACGCGGATCTTCCTGGGCGGCGCCCCCGGGTTCGTGACCGGACCCGGCACCCAGCACAGCCCCCAGAGCGGCTTCGGGACGATCATGGTTCAGGGCGACCTCAAAAGGATGTCGCCCGAGTTCGTCCGGGCCGCGACCTTCCCCGGCTACGGCTCGACGCTCTACCTCGGAATCGGAATTCCCATCCCCATCCTCGCCGCCGAGTCCGCCCGGGCGGCCGGCGTCGGCGACAAGGACATCTTCACCAGCGTCATGGACTACGGCGTCCCCTCCCGGACGAGACCCGCCCTGCGCGAGGCCAGCTACGCCGAGCTCAAGTCGGGCGCCATCGAACTCGCCGGCCGCGAAGTCCGGACCTCTCCCCTTTCCAGCTACGCGGCGGCCCGCCGCATCGCCGATGCGCTCAAGACATGGATCGAGCGGGGCGAGTTTCTTCTGACGGCTCCCAGCGAGA
Source organism: Candidatus Aminicenantota bacterium (assembly GCA_022867325.1). GTDB lineage: Bacteria > Acidobacteriota > Aminicenantia > Aminicenantales > JAFGBC01 > JAFGBC01. Next base: position 6,856 of record JALHUR010000253.1, read on the forward strand.
ACCTTCCCACCCAGGCGACGGTCAAGCCGCTCGAACGACGGCCGTCCCAGCCCGACGGCCCGGGCCCCAAACCGTCGCCTGCTTCCTCTTCCAACGGACGGGTCGCCTGGGACGCGGGGACCTGCATCGAGTGCGGAGAGTGCCTCTCCATCTGTCCCCGAAGCGTTTTCAGCAGGACGCGGGATTGGGCCATCCGGGCCGACATCTCCGCCTGCGCCGGATGCCGCCTCTGCGTCGACGTCTGCCCGGTCGGCGCCATCCGGCCGCCCGGTCGCTCCAAGCTGGGAGACGCCCGCCGCCGCCAAGTCGCCCTCTAAAATGAAAAGACAACTCATCCGGATCGGGGAGACGATCGCCACCGTCTTGGCGGACGAGGCTTTCATCCCGGCCGCCGAACGCGAGATCGCCCGCCAGCGAGGATACCTCGAGGACTACATCCGCCGGGACCCCGAGTTCCGGGATTCGCTCGCGCCCCACGGCGTCCCGGCCGACGCCCCCGAAATCGTCCGCCGCATGGCCGGGGCGGCCGCCCGGATGGGCGTGGGCCCGATGGCGGCGGTGGCCGGGGCGGTGGCCGAGTTCGCGCTGCGGGCCATGCTCGAAGCGGGCGCGACCCATGCCATCGTCGACAACGGAGGCGACATCGCCCTGGCCGCGGCCCGGCCGGTCACGATCGGAATCTTCGCCGGCCCCTCCCCGATCCGGGATATCGGGCTCCGCTTCGAGCCGCGGCCCGGGATCCTCGGCGTCTGCACCTCGTCGGGGACGGTCGGCCATTCCTTGAGTTTCGGCCGGGCCGACGCGGCGATCGTCATCGCCGCCGACCCCTGCCTGGCCGACGCCGCCGCGACGGCCTTGGGAAACGCCGTCAAGGCCAACGATCGTTCCCTGATCGAGAACGCCATGACCGGGCTCCTGGTCGAGGGGATCGAGGGCATGCTGGTCATCATCGAAGACACCCTGGCCGTCTGCGGCCGCGTTCCCGAAATCGTCCGAGTCCCGGTCGATCCGGCCCGCATCAGCACGGTCGGCCTTAACAATAATAATCTCCCCCGCGGAAAAGGAAATCGACATGACTAATACGAAAATCAAGGTTGCCGTCCTGGGCGCGACCGGACTCGTCGGCCAGCGCTTCGTCAGGATCCTGGCGGACCATCCCTGGTTCGAAATCGCGGCCCTGACCGCCTCGGCCCGCTCGGCGGGAAAAACTTACGGCGCCGCCGTGAGCTGGGCTCTGGGCGGGGACGTTCCCCGCGCGGCGGCAGAGATGGACATCCTGCCCACCTCGGCGAAGCGGTTGGCCGAAACCGGAATTCAGGTCGCCTTCAGCGCCCTGCCGGCCGCAACCGCCCACGGCATCGAGGAGGAGCTCCGCGACGCCGGCCTGGCCGTCTTTTCCAACGCGAACGCCCACCGGATGGACGCGGACGTTCCGATCCTGATTCCCGAGGTCAACGACGGCCACCTCGAGCTCGCCCGTGGCCAGGCCAAGCGGCGGGGCGGAAGCGGGTTCATCGTCGCCAACTCGAACTGCACGGCCTCGGGCCTCGTCCTGGCCCTCAAGCCCTTCGAGCCGTTCGGGATCAGGACTGTGATCGCGACGAGCTACCAGGCCATCTCGGGCGCGGGCCGGAGGGGCCTGGCGGCCTTCGACATCGCGGCCAACGTCGTCCCCTACATCGGGAACGAAGAGGAGAAACTGGCGCGGGAGTCGAGAAAGATACTGGGCCGCCTGGCCGGGGAAGCGATCGAACCCGCGCCGTTCGAGTTCAACGCGAGCTGCGCCCGCGTCCCCGTCCGGGACGGCCATCTCCTGAGCCTGGCGATCGAGCTCGAACGGGATATCGAACCGGACGCCGCCCGGGAAGCGCTCGCTTCGTTCCGGGGCGCCCCCCAGGAGCTCCGGCTTCCCACCGCCCCCGAGGCGCCCGTGCTCGTCCGGCGCGAAGAGGACCGTCCTCAGCCCTCGCTCGACGTCGAGGCGGGCAGCCCCGAACGGGCGAAGGGGATGGCCGTGACCGTCGGCCGGATCCGGCGCTCGGGCCGATTCTTGAATTTATTCGCCCTCGTTCACAACACGATCCGCGGCGCGGCCGGAACCTCGGTCCTGAACGCCGAGCTCGCCGTCCGCCGGGGCCTTATCCCTCATGAGGGCGGCCCGGGGCGGACAAAGGAGACGCGGCCATGAAGGTCATGAAATTCGGAGGAGGCTGCCTCAAGACCGAGGAGACGCTGAATCAAGTCGTGGAGATCGTCGCCCGCGAGAAGCGCAAACCCGCGGTCGTTGTCTCGGCCCTCAACGGCATGACCGATCAACTCATCGCAAGCGTGGCCGCCGCCCAAAGAGACGAGAGGACCATCCCGGACCGGATCGACTCCCTCCGGGACAGGCACGTCAGGCTGGCCGAGCGGGCGATCCGGGACGAAGCCCTCCGGAAGGAAACGGTCCGGGCGATCGAGACCGCCCTCAAGCGGGTCGAGCGGCTCCTGTACGGGGTCGCCTATACGGGCGAAGCGAGCCCGGCCATCCGCAACCATGTCCTGAGCTACGGAGAGCGGCTGGCGGCCCGGCTGGTGGCGGGCGCCATCCGGGCGCGCGGCCCGGCCGCCCGGCCGCTCGACAGCGACCGGATCGGGATGGTCACGGACGACAACCTGGAGAACGCGACCGTGAAACTCGCCTTGTTCAGGAGGAAATTCAAGCGGACGGCCGGGGAGATCAAACGGGGATCGTTCGTCCCCGTCATCACCGGATTCTTCGGCGTCACGCCCGACGGCCGGATCTCGCTCTTCGGCCGGAACGGGTCGGACTACAGCGCCTCCGTCGTGGCCTACGGCCTCAAGGCCCGCTCTCTCGAGATCTGGAAGGACGTGGGCGGGTTCATGAGCGCCGACCCGGGCGCGGAGAAGAACGCCCGCAAGATCGACCGGCTCTCGTATTACGAGGCCGCCGAGCTCTCCTATTTCGGCGCCAAGATCCTCCATCCCCGGACGCTCGAGCCTCTGACCGGGCTGGACGCCGAGGTGCGGATCAAGTGCCTGTCCGACCCGGACGACCCGGGAACGGAAATCCACCGCCGGGCCGAGGCGAAAAAATCGGTCGCCAAGAGCGTGACGGCCAACGAGGGAATCGCCCTCCTCAGGATCCACGGGCCGGGCGTCGGCTACAAGCCGGGGATCGTCGGCCGGATCGGCCGGCAGCTCTCGGCGCTCAACATCA
>JALHUR010000254.1 GCA_022867325.1 Candidatus Aminicenantota bacterium
GAAACGGCTTAGTATGAGTACTGCAAGGCTGGGTTTGTTAGGGGTTAGCCCTGAGCCCACTCAGCCCCATCCCCTCTAAAGGGGCTGAGTACAAAAGTGTCGCTTCTCGTCCCCGCCCGGAGCTCCTCGGAGCGACTGTACTCGTGAACCGTTTCACGTTCATGAGTGTTTAAAAGCGGGGCTCCGATTTTTAGCCCCGCCTTTCAGGGCGGGGTCGCGTCGGCGAATGGGTCCAAGAAGCGGATGCGGCAGGGCCCGCTCGCGGGCCTCGAGATCACAGCCCTGCGGCCCTGGACCCGGCATTCGAAGACGTCCCTGATCCGGCCCGAAGTCACGTCCAGAACTCGGCGTCTTCCCCGGATCGATTCAATCTCGAGCTTGCGTCCCCGCCAGACCAGGACGCGGGGCGTCTCGCAGGATTTATGGCCCGCGTAAAATTCGACGCGGCAAAATCCAGTTTTTATCGTCTTCCCCAGATTCCGTTTTTTCACTGAACGTCCTCGCTCACTATAGCGAGTCGGCGGAATTTGCGCAAACGCCGAGACCGCGCCCCTGACTGTCGATCAGTTTTTGGCTTTCAACATATCACTATCCAATTCAGGCGGCGAAGAAGGCCGTCCTCAAGCCCCCGTAGCGGAGGGGGGCCCCGGCGGCTTTTCCGACGGGGGGAACCGACGGGACTGGTTTATGGGGGTGCGGGGGCGGAGGATGGCTTCTTCGCCGCACAACGGAGAACAGATGTTTCATCGATGAATTCTAAAAACTGAACGACGGTCAGCCCGTCCGCATTGCCAAAAAGCGGCGGGGCATCTATAATGCCTTTACATGCGACCTCAATTTAAACGCCGAACCGTTCCGGACAGCACCAAGGAGTGATTCCATGAAAAAACCGATCCTTTTCGTTTATACCGTTATCATCATCCTGCTGGCTTCGGCCGCGGCCTGGGCCGCCCCGCCGGACCGGTTCCTGGACACGGCGCCCGAAGCCCATGACGGCGTCCGGCTCGCCGTTTTTTACCCCTCAACCGGGAGTATCAAGGCCCTGGCCGCCCTCTTTAAGAACGGGCTCCTCGATCCCGCCGGCCTCACCGTCGTCGGCGTCTACCACGAAAAGGAAGCTACCGACTACGCCGAGGCGGCCAAGTACGCCGCCGACAACGGCTTGGGCTGGATGAAGTTCCATGCCGTCGCCGCCGCGATCGGCCCCGAGGCCCTTTACCGGAAGAACGAATGCACGCCGGAATACGAGGCTGTCATCAAGAAGACGGACGGGGTCATCTTCTTCGGCGGCCCCGACATCCCGCCCGCCGTCTACGGCAAGAAAACGAGCCTCCTGGCCGAGATCGAAGATCCTTACCGCCATTATTTCGAGCTTTCGGCCGTCTTCCACTTCCTGGGCGGCGCCCAGGACGGATCGCATAAGCCCCTGCTCGACGCCCGGCCGCGATTCCCCATCTTGGGAATCTGCCTCGGCTTCCAGACCCTCAACGTCGGGTCGGGCGGGACCATGGTCCAGGATATCTGGCAGGAGGTCTACGGCAAAAACTCTATTGAAGACATCCTCGAGCTGGGCCCCGCCCGCTGGCACAACAACCCCTGGCCTCGCCTCCGGCCCGATCTCAAGCTCATCCGCTACAACCTCCACGCCCTCAGGCTCTCCGCCGACGGGCCGTTCGTCCGGGACTGGGGGTTCGCGGCGGCCGCGACGCCGGTCATCGTCAGCTCCCACCATCAGGCGCTCGACCGGATCGGCAAGGGATTCAAGGTCATCGCCACCTCGCCCGACGGGCGCATCCCCGAGGCCGTCATCCACCAGGCCTTCCCCAACGTCCTGGGCATCCAATTCCATCCGGAGTTCCCCCTGCTCTGGGACCCGAATTTTCGGGGTCGGTTCACGCCCGACGACAAGGAGGCGACAAGCCTTCTGGCCGTTCTAGAACAGAAGCCGCCCAGCCTGGCCTTCAACAAGAAGATCTGGTCCTGGCTCGGGGCCAAGCTCCGGGAGAGCCGCGGCGGAAAGTAGTTCTTCGAGGACGGCGCGGTCGAGATCACGGCCCGCTATATCGATCCCCGGGATTTCAAGATTCTCATGGACGAGACCTTCAGCGGAGCGATCGGCGACGGAACGGACGGCGGGGCGGTGGAGCTTTTCGCGGACTAGTCTTCTTCTGGGGTCCTAATTTCAGATATTTGTCTCGGAATCGTCCACCGCGACCTGAAGCCCCAGAACATCGCGGTCATCGCCTCTTTCCGGGGAGACCCGGTCCGAAGATCGTCTTCACCATCCCCACGAGGCTGCGGGTCTTCTTCTGGCAAGGTCGGTTATCGCTGGGGCCGTGACGGCGCGGGGCAGGAGACGGCGGTGATGGATTATCTGGAGTTTATCGCCCGGGTGACCTCGCACATTCCCGACAAGGGGCAGGTCATGGTCCGTTACTATGGCCTTTACGCCAATGCCCACCGGGGAAAGGCCAAGAAAGGGAGCTTGAGTCCGTCGGCGCTCCGGGTGGTCGAGGAGAGAGAGGGATATTTATAAGCTTTCGAAATCACGGGGAGCGGGAGTCTGTGATCGTTCGGCCGGTGCGGGAGGATTTTTCGCCCAAAGAACCACTTCTGGGCCGACAATTCGGCCCGCGAGGCTCCGCCCTTCCCGAATTCGTTTTCTTGACTTCTGCATACGGTCGGCATATTCTCTTTTATGGTGGGGCAACCGAATTCCGAGTCTGAAGCCGGCCCTCGCAAGCCGGGCGGAAAAGGGAAAAATCTGCCATCAGGGAGGATCAAAATGCGCAAGGTCATCTCGGTTCTAATTGTCTTATGTGTTCTGTCCGCGATACCGCTTATCGAGGTTTCCGGCGCGAGCTTGGCGATCTCCAAGCTCAGCAAAAAGACCGCCGGCCCGTTTGACGTCATTAAGATCTATGGCGCCGGCTTTACGGAAGCCACCGACATGCGCGTTATCTTTACCAACGGCGCCTATGTCGTCTCCGTCCCTGCGGTCTGCGGCACGAAAACCACCCTTGAGGTAGGGGTTCCCTTTTTCATCGACAAGAAGACCGGAGCCATCAAGGCCGCCGTCGTCAACGTCACGGTCAAAAGCAAATCCCTCGGCATCAAATCCAACACGCTTTCCGGTTTCAGGATAACCGACCTGCCCCGCACAACTCAGGCCGCCGGGACGGTCACGCAGGCTTTCCTGAAAGACCTGAAGACGCTCACGGGCTATTCCCAGGGCCAGCTCGACTTCCTCCAAAAGGCCAGCAAGGGAAAAGTCAATACGACGAAGGCCAAATCTCAAGTCTCCAAGATGGAGACAAACCTGGGCACGCTGCAGACGGCCCTCACGGCCATCCAGAAGGGTCAGGCGATAGCCCAGGGCTCTTCCGTCATTATCAATAAAGCCTCCCTGGCGGTCTCAGACCGGCTCATCCTTGGCTTCCTTGCTCAATTGGACGCCGTAGCCAAAGCTCCGCTCGAGACGGGCATGACGGCCGCGTCCGACCAGGCCTGGGTTCCCCCGGACGGCCTGACCATCCCGAGCCTGAAGGAAATCTACTGGAAGTTGACGGGCGGTTCGGAGGAAGAAGGTTTCAACGAACAGAAGCTTTGGGAATTTCTGAAAAGGAACGAAGCCGTCGTGGGAACAGCCGCCGGGGTCCTGACTTTGGTCACGGCTTCCAGCTATCCGGCCATAGCTGCGGCCGCGGGAGGCGTGGCCCTGGTCTACTCGATGGGGATTACCGCTTATACGATAAGCGAGTACGCGGCTTTCTATCTTGGACTTCCTTCGGGCGTGACCGAAGCCGATGGCTTTTGGCCCCTGTTTGAATCCATCATGAATACGAGCCTGGCGATGGTGGGCTTCCGTCTCCCGAAAATCTCTTCTTGGAAGCCGATTTTGAACCTTTATGGTCAGTGCTTTTCCGATTTCGACCTGATCAGGGGAATGCTGAAGCCCGTTAAAGAAGCCGCTCCGACGATCATATCGGAGTTGCTCAAGATCACCGTAACCGGCTCTTGGAGCGGTAAAATATACGCCAAGATGGAAGGGGAGGATGAGGAGCAGTACTCAGTCACCGCCAATTTCACCGAATCGGGGCTATCCCTCAGCGGAAAACTTACAATTGAGGGAAGTGTGTTTGACGTGAGCGGAGCGATATGCGGATACAGTATAAGTTTTGACTATGACAAATCAGGCGTTGTCGAGGGCAGAACTTACTATGAATTCTGGGAGTTTGTTGGTAACCTTTCTGGAAACGGCAGATCAATCGGGGGGACACACGGGTATTACGGAAAAATAAGTGACGATCCCGAGCCAATAATTTTCAACGGGACATGGATCCTTTCCCGTTGATGTCCTTAGCTCCGGAGGCCATGGCTACGTCCTCAACTACGTCAAATTCAAATTCTTCGAGGACGGCGGGGCGGTGGAGCTTTTCGCGGACTAGTCTTCTTCTGGGGTCCTCATTTCTATTTCCGAGAAATGCAATCAGGATTGATTTTTATTTCATCGGTTTGTGGTATTTCTTATCTCCCAGCGGCGACCAGAGCCCGTAGCTTTCCTCGTGGATACGGCATTGGCCCTCGGAAGTCCATTTGAATCCGTAGTTGTAGCCGAACCAAAGATATTGATCGCCGCCCCCGTTTTCGGTTGTGATGACGTAGCGGGCGGCGATATTGCCGATGCCGAGGACTTTATCCCCGGGCGGAGCCCCCTCTCCCCGATCGCCCTTGTTGACGTCGAAGGGAATCCAGCCGTAGGGAGGAAGGTAGACCTCGGTCCAGCGGTGAAAGACGTCGTCAAAGCTGGCGTCATCGCCCCGCAGGCTGACGGCGCCGACATAGCGGATGGGAACACCCAGAGAGCGGCAGAGGGCGATCATCGAATAGGAATATTCCGAGCAGGAGGCCGTCCCCCTGCGAAGGACCGTCGGGGCGGGGTTCCAGCCGCCCACGGGCTTGAGGTTGTACTCCAGGTGGTCCGCCAGATATTCATAGACGCGGCGGACGATCCAGTACGGATTTTTCTCCCCGCCGACGATCTTCCGGGCGAGTTCGCGGATAATGGGATCGCTCATCCGGTATTTATCGCCGTCCTGAGTGTACTTGCTTCGGATGTCCGGGGGGATATCTTCGAGAGCGCCGACTTTATCGGGATATATGAAATATTCGACCGCGAAGATCTTGGCATCCACCGTCCAGGCCGGCCGGACGATCGAGTAGCCTTTGAGATCCTTGAACGCGAAATGGGCGATTTTCTGACCCCAGCTGTCTTCGATCACCTCATTCGGCTTGGGGTCAAACCGGACGGCCGTGAGCAAGGCCTGATTGTCCCGGTTGTCGGGGATCGGCAGGTAGATATCCAATGTCTTGACCGTCCCGGGGCCATAGTTCCGGAGTTCTTTCACGAACCGCAACGAAAGCCGCCGCTCATCCCACTTCGTCACGATATCGGTGTCGAATATCTTGACCTTATAGATCTCGTCATTTTCGTAATCCACATTCCAGAGGGCATCGCCTCCCCAGGCAAGCCCGTAGGGAAACGGCCCGTAGGAGCGCAAGGAAGAAAGGCAGAGCCCGTCCGAGGGATTGACGAGGTAAATCCGGTCTTCGCTTCGGTCCGTCACCCAGAGATATTTTCCGTCAAAGGCGAGGCCGGCGGGCTCTCCGGCCGGGGAAGGGAAAGTCTGGACCATCATCCCGTCCACGGTCGAGACCTTGAGCAGAGTGTCGCTTTTAAAGTCCGCAATCCAGATGTACTCGCCGTCCCAGGCCAGGTCGCGCGGGTTCGGGCTGTTGGATTCGAGGATGGAGAGGGTCCTTCCCGTTTCCGGGTCCAGCTTATACATCAGCTTTTCTCCGGAGTCGATGTGCCAGAGATATTGTCCGTCCCAAGCCAAGCCCTCGGGGTGGTGTCCGGGGGATTCGAAGCTCGAGAGGACATTGCCGGTTTCGGGGTCGATCTTGTAGATTTTGTCGGTGAAATCGTCGGCGAGCCAGAGATGCTTTCCGTCAAATGCCAGCCCGGTCGGGCAGGGACCCGGGGTTTTGATGACCTTCAGGACGTCGCCGACCTTGCCCCAGGAGAGGGCGGCAAGAAGCGCGATGAGGCAGACACAAAGACCGAGTTTTTTCACGCTGACCTCCTTTTGACTTAATAATTCCTATTCCATCCCGATGCTCTTTACAATTATATATAATTGAACCTGGATTCGCAAAAATAAAAAACGGATTGAGACTTGGCTGTTGACCCGTTCGCCGACGCTACCCCGCCTTTCAAAGCGGGGACGAGAAGCGACACTTTTGTACTCAGCCCCTTTAGAGGGGATGGGGCTGAGTGGGCTCAGGGTTAACCCCGAACAAGCCCAGCCTTGCAGTACTCACGGCTTCCATGAGTATCGAGGGGTTGACTAAATTACACTATTATTATAGTATTTATATAGATCAATCGAAAGGAGAACGGCATGACGCGGTACATGGTGCCCAGAGTGTCCCACTGCAAGAGCGGCTGCCCAGCGGCCTCCTGAGCACGAGGCAAAACTGCTCGGACCCGACTTCAAAGCCCGCGATTCCCGCTTCTGAGGGCGGATAGGATCGCGGGCTTTTTTTTGGGAACGGCCGCGTTGCGTCAGGACCGGGCCCGCCGGCGGGCCTTGGCCGGCCCGAAGCTCCGGAGGACCTTCCCGATGATGTATGAGCTCGAATGGCCCTTGAGATAGGGGACGACGACGACCCGGCCGCCGGCGGCCTCGACCTCCTCCCGTCCGACAACGCGGTCCGGCCCCCAGTCGCCGCCCTTGACGAGGACGTCGGGGAGGAGCGCGGCGATCGTCCGGCGCGGGGTCTCCTCGGAGAACGACGTCAGGTAATCGATATCGGACACGGCGGCCAGGACCTCCTGCCGCTCGCGCAGGGGAAGGATGGGACGGGACGGCCCCTTAAGGCGCCGGACCGAAGCGTCCGTGTTGAGGCCTACGATCAGGACGTCCCCCAGGCTCTTGGCCTTCCGGAACAGGCGGATGTGGCCTCTGTGGAGGAGGTCGAAACAGCCGTTCGTGAAAACGACGGTTTTCCCCTCCCGGCGCAGGCGCGCCCGGACCCCCCGCAGGGTCTCAGCGCTTTTTATTTTTCTTGACGGCATTCTTGGGATTCCCGGGTGTCTCGGCCTTTTTGACCCGTTCGCCGACGCTTAGCCCCGCCTTTAAAGGCGGGGACGAGAAGCGAGGCTCAGGGTTAACCCTGAGCAAGCCCCGGCATTCATGCCGGGGAGTCGACGGGTTGACCCGGGCCTTTCCGCCCGTCTTGGGCGGCCGGATCCGAATCTTGGGCGAAAAGCTCCAGTCGTGGGGCAGTCGCGCGATCCCCTCGTCCCTGTCGGTCGAGGAGACCAGGAAGGAATAGAGATTCCGGAGGTAATCGAAGGGATAGCCGTCCTTCTTGTGAACGGCCAGATCGAGGTAATAGGTCCCGTTGATAAGGCCGAGCCGCCCGATCCGGAAGGCGACGATGCCCCGACCTCTGAACGAAACGGGGACATAATCCTCGAGGCTGGTGTTGGTCCCGTAGCAGGCGACGCCCTGGGAGTTGAAGACGCCGACGCCGAAAACGAAGTCCTTGACCAAGGCGGGCGACTCGACCTCCATCTCGACGACCATCCCTTCCTCGGGGGCGAAGACGTGCTTCTCGACGCCCTTGAGGGACAGGAGCCGGACCTTCTTGATCTCGACCGCCCGGTCCCCCCAGCGGTTCTCGCGGCGCTCCTCCTCGAATTTCTGCTCGAGGTCGATCGCCTTGCTCCGCTCCTCGAACTTCTCCTCCTGCTTGACGGTGACGTCCTGGAGGTAGGCGTCGACGACCCGCTTGGGCTCCCCGACCATCATCAGCTTGCCGCCCTTCATCCAGGCGACCTTGTCGCAGATCTTGGCCACGGTCGGGAGGTCGTGGCTGACGAACAGGATCGTTTTCTTGCGGCGCCGGAAGTCGTCGATCCGGTCCAGGCACTTGGGGACGAACGAGGCGTCGCCGACGGCCAGGACCTCGTCGATCAGGAGGATATCGGGGTTGACGTTGATGGCGACCGAGAACCCGAGCCTCATGTACATCCCGGACGAGTAGGTCTTGACCGGGGCGTCGATGAACTCCTCGAGCTCGGCGAAGCGGACGATCTCGTCGAATTTCTGATGGATCTCCTTCTTGGACAGCCCGAGCATGATCCCGTTGATGGTCACGTTCTCCCGCCCCGTGATCTCGGGGTGGAAGCCGGCCCCCAGCTCGATCAGGGCCGAGACCTTGCCCTGGGTCCGGACCCGCCCCGAGCTCGGCTTGGCGATCCCGGCCACGACCTTGAGGAGCGTGCTCTTGCCGGAACCGTTTTCGCCGATGATGCCGAAGGTTTGTCCTTTCTCGATCTTCAGGCTGACCCCGTCCAAAGCCATCACCAGCTCGTCGGGCCGCAGGGCCCGTAAAAAATCTCCTTTGAGCAGGGCGCTTTTGAAGGTCTGGAAACGGTGCCGGGCCGAATATTTCTGGTAGATCCGGGTGACGTTGTCGACGTCGATGGCGTACACCTCAAACCTCCTCGGGGAAGGAATCGCGGAGCCGGTCGAAGACGGTGTGGCCGGCCCAGAACAGGAGCAGGGCGAAGAGGAGCGTCCCGCCCAAGTGGAGCCAGTCGGGAGGACGTCCCGCGAACAGGGTGTCGTGGTAGCCCTGGATGATGTGGGTCATCGGGTTCAAGTTCAGGAAAAAGCGGAACAGGTTCGATTGTTGGATCGCCGGGAAGGTCATCGGGTAGATGATGGGCGTCGCGAAGAACCAGAAGGTCAGCAGGTTGGAGAGGATGTCCTTGATGTCCCGGAAGTGGACAGTCAGGGACGAGATCAGGAACCCGAACCCGAGCGAGAAGACGAACTGGACGAACATGACCAGGGGCAGAAGGGCGAGATAGAGTGAGAAGGGCGGGGCCTGGGGGACGAACAGAATGATCAGAAGCTTGGCCGCCAGCAGGATGGGAAGCCCGAACAGAAAATGGATGAAGTTCGAGGTCACCACGACGACGGGCAGGATTTCGGCCGGAAACAGGACCTTCTTGATCAAGTTGCCCTGGATCATCAGGATGTTGGCGGATTCGATCGAAGAGGATGAGAACCAGGACCAGGGAAGGACGCCGCAGAACAGAAACAGGGCGTAGAGGACGCGGTTGCTGCCGAAGGCGGGATCGCGCGGGCCGATGATGAACCCGAAGACGATCGTGTAGATGATCATGAGGAGAAGCGGGTTGATGAACGACCAGAGGAAGCCCAGGACGGTCCCCCGGTAGCGGGCCTTGAGCTCGCGGCTGATGAGGCTCTGGATGAGGACCCGGTATCGGTAGAGGACCTTGAGATTTTCGACGACTTTAAGCATGGGGTCTCCCTGAAAATATCTCTCGGGCTTCGGCCGAGTAGGCGCCGTCCGCGCCGAACAGGACGAGCGGCGCCGGCTCGTCGGTCCGGCCGCCGCCGAATCCGCAGGCGGCCAGGAACAGGTTGGCCGGGGCGCCTTCCCGGGGCAGGACGAGGCGGAGCCGCCGCAGGCCGAGGCCGCTCCGGTCGAGGGCCGCCTTGAAATCGGCCATCCGCCGGACGGGGTAGATATAATAGGCCCGGCCGTCGACGGCGAGGAGCTCCGCGGTCTTGGCCATGATGTCGAAGATGTCGCAGGCGACTTCGTGCCTGGCGAGGGATCGTTCCGGGCTCAGGCTCAAGTGGCCTCCCCGGCGCCGGATGTAGGGCGGGTTCGAAAAGACGATGTCGAAACGCTCTTCGGCGGCATAAGTCCGGAAATCCTTCTCCAGGACCTCGATCCGCCCCTCGAGTCCGTTGAGTCCGACGTTGCGCCCGGCCAGGTCGGCCAGGGCGGGCTGGATCTCGAGGGCGACCAGACGCCGGAACGGCTTGAGGGCGAGGAGGAGGGCGATGATCCCGCAGCCGGTCCCGAGCTCGACCAGGACGTCCCCGGGACGGGTTTCGATGAAATCGGCCAAGAGGGGCGCGTCCAGGGAGAACCTGTAACCCCTTCTCTTCTGAAGGACGCGAACCCGGCCTTGGTAGAAAGCGTCCAGGGTCTCATCTTGTTGAGGACGGCTCCGGATCATCTTCGCTGGGCTCCGTAAAAACCATGACCTTGTCGGACAGAATCTGGGCCTGCCCGCCCTGGACGGCAAACGATTCTTCGCCGCTTCCCCTCCGGTAGGACAGAACGCCCTTGCCCAGGGCGACCATCAGGGGCGCGTGCCCGGGCAGGATCCCGATGGCTCCCTCGAGGCTGGGGAGCTGGATTTCGTCCGCCTCCGCGTCGACCAGCACCCGGCGGGGCGTCAGGACGCGGAGATGGAGGGAGCCGGCTTTATCCGCGTTCATGCCAGCTTGAACTCCTCGGCCCGCTTGATGACGTCGTCGATCGTCCCCATCATGTAAAAGGCCTGCTCGGGCTTGTCGTCGTGGAGGCCCTCGACGATCTCCCGGAAGCCGCGGATTGTTTCATCGACCGTGACGTAGCAGCCCGGACGCCCCGTGAACTCCTCGGCGACGTGGAAGGGCTGGGACAGGAAGCGCTGGATCTTGCGGGCCCGGGCGACGACGAGCTTGTCCTCGTCGGACAGATCCTCGATCCCCAGGATGGCGATGATGTCCTGAAGTTCTTTGTAGCGCTGGAGGATCTCCTTGACCTTGCGGGCTACCCGGTAGTGCTCCGGGCTGATAACCCTCGGGTCGAGGATGCGGGAGTAGGAAGCCAGGGGGTCCACGGCCGGGTA
>JALHUR010000255.1 GCA_022867325.1 Candidatus Aminicenantota bacterium
GACCTCGGTCAGCCGCTGGCCCCGGTCAAGCTGGGCCTGCGAGATCCGGTCGAGCTCGGTCCCGAACTGGGCGAAGGTCAGCAGCTCCCGGTACTGTTGGAGGTCGCCGCGCAATTTACCGGCGACCTGTTTCATGGCCTTGATCTGGGCGTTGCCGCCGACCCGGGAGACCGAGATCCCGACGTTGATGGCCGGCCGGACGCCGGAGTTGAAGAGCTCGGGTTCGAGGTAGATCTGGCCGTCGGTGATCGAAATGACGTTGGTCGGGATGTACCCGGACACGTCGCCGGCTTGGGTCTCGATGATGGGCAGGGCCGTCAGCGATCCGCCGCCGTGCTCCTCGTTGTACTTGGCGGCCCGCTCCAGGAGGCGGGAGTGGAGATAAAAGACATCGCCCGGATAGGCCTCTCGCCCGGGCGGCCGGCGCAGCAGGAGGGAGATTTCCCGGTAGGCCGCGGCGTGTTTGGAGAGGTCGTCGTAGATGATGAGGGCGTGCCGGCCGTTGTCCCGGAAGTATTCGCCCATGGCGCAGCCGCTGTAGGGGGCCAGGTACTGGAGGGGCGAGGGATCGGAGGCCGAGGCGGCGACCACGATCGAGTAGTCCATGGCTCCGGAATCCTCCAGGGTCTTGACGAAATGGGCGATCGTCGAGTTCTTCTGGCCGATCGCGACGTAGATGCAGATGACGTCCGTCCCCTTCTGGTTGAGGATCGTGTCCAGGACGATGGCCGATTTCCCGGTCTGGCGGTCGCCGATGATGAGCTCGCGCTGGCCCCTCCCGATCGGGATCATGGCGTCGATGGCCTTGATCCCGGTCTGGAGGGGTTCCCGGACCGGCATCCTGTCCACGACGCCCGGCGCCAGCCGCTCGACGACCATGTGGATATCGGTCTTGATCGGGCCCGTCCCGTCCAGAGGAAGGCCCAGGGCGTTGACGACCCTTCCGACCAGGACCGGCCCGGCCGGGACTTCCATGATCCTGTGGGTCCGGCGGACCAGGTCGCCCTCGCGGACGAGATGGCTTTCGCCCAGGAGGACGGCGCCGACGCTGTCCTCCTCCAGGTTCAAGGCCAGGCCGAAGACATCGCGGGGAAAGGCCAGAAGCTCGTTGGCCATGACCCGGTCCAGACCGTGGATGCGGGCGATCCCGTCCCCGACCGAGATGACCCTCCCGACTTCCCGGATATCGACATCCATCTCCAGCCCCTCGATCCGGCGCTGGATGATCTTGCTGATTTCGTCCGCTTTAATGTCCATGGTCATCGCTACCCTTCCAAGATTTGTTCGCGCAGCCGGTCCAGGCTGCCCTTGAGCGACGCGTCGTAAACGAGGTTTCCTTTCCGGACCGAAAGCCCTCCCAGGATGGACGCGTCCAGCCCGAAGGTCAGGCGGACGGGCGCCTTTTCCAAACGCTCGAGCTCGGCTCCGAGCCTCCGTTTCTGCGCTTCCGAGAGAGGAACGGCCGATGTTATCAGGTAGCTGACAACGCCCTTCTTCTCGCTCCAGGCCAGGGGAAGGGCTTCGATGATGTCGTCCAACAGGCCCAGCCGGTTGTGTTCCATGATAAGGAGGACGAACCTCCGGGCCTTGTCGGCGATCTCCACCCGGTCCAGGATGTCCCGGACGATCTCGGCCTTCCGGCCGGCCGCGAGGAGCGGGCTGGCCAGCGCCCGCCGGAGGTCCGGGTGCTCGCCAAAGAGCCGGCGGAGCTCCTTGAGCTCTTTCTCCATGCGTCCGTATTCAGCGTCGTCCGAGAGCGCCAAGACGAGGCCCTCCGCGTAGCGATTAACGAGCGTCTGGTTCTTCATGCTGGAGTCGTCCCAGTCGATCGATCGAACGATCGATCAGCCGCGCGTGACGGTCCTCGTTCAAAGACTTGCGGATGCGCTCCTCGGCCGACCCGATGGCGAGGTCGGCGGCGTATTCCCTCAACTCGCGCAGGGCGCCGCGAACGCCGAGCTCGATCTCTTGCCGGGTCAGCCGCTTGAGCCTGTCCGCTTCCTGTCCGGCCAGCTCGCGGATCCGGCCTACCGACCGGGCGGTCTCGACGTCCCCGTCCTCCCGGATCCGCCTCAACTCCTCGTCAATCCGGTCGAGCCGGGCTCGAACATCCTTGAACCGCTTCTCTGCATTCGCCCGGGCTTCGGCCGCCTCCCGGATGGAACGTTCAATGTCAGAGGTCCTGGCATCCAGGAAGGAACGGACGGTTTTTGCCAGGAGGAAAGCGAGTCCCCCGAACAGGATCAAGGCATTGACGGCCTTGCCCAGGAAAGCAGCGGCGCCGGAAGAGGCGGAATGGCCTTCCTCGACGGAGGCGGCCTGGACAAGGCAAGGGACCGCCGACAGGAGCAGGAGAAAAAGGACTCCGGACTTCTTCAATGGAGCAGCCTCTCTTCGATCTTTTCGGACAGGAGCTCGGTTTGGGACCGAAGCTCTTCCTTCAGCCGCGCGGTCTCCCGCCCCAATTCCTGCTTGGCCTTAAGGACCTGGGCCCGGCAGTCCTCTCTAAGCTCGTCGAGCATCCGGGCCTTGTCTTTCAAGGCTTCGGCCTCCGCCGCCTCCCGGACGACAGCGGAGGCCGAACGGGCGGCTTTGAGCCGGGCTTCGATCTCCTGGAGGTCCTGTTCGGCGACGGCCAGGGAGTTCCTGGCGCCGTCGACGTCCGCCTTGATCCTGGCGTTCCGCTCGGAAATGAGCTTCAGCACGGGCTTGAAAAAGACCTTGGAAAGGACGGCGACCAGGATCCAGACGATCAGGAAGACGGCGATGAAGGATGCGTCGATGGATAGCATTTCATCTCACGGGGCTTTAAAAACGAGAAAAAATATTACGCTTTTTGGCCCGAAATTGCAAGCCGCCGTGAAATGGCGTAAGTCTCTCCATTTATGCGGCCACGCTCTCCGATCATTTAATTGGAAATGCTTCCCGGAACGGCCGTCAGCGCATGAGACGGCGCCAACAACGCTTGACCTCGCCGACAAGGAAGAGCGAACCGGCGACGACGACGGTCCCGCGCCGACCCGCTTCAACCATAGCCAGGCTAACGGCTTTCATTGGATCGGGCTCAATGGCCGTTTTGGCCTTGAAAGACGGCAGAATCCTTTGCATTTGGGCAGGGTCGAGCGCCCTGGGGGAAGGGAAACGGGTCAGGATTACGCGGCGGGCCAGGGGAAAGAGGCGGGTTGCCATCCTCAGGACCGGCTTGTCGCAGGCCGCGGCGAAAACAAGGATAGGGCGTCCGGGGACGAAATCCCCGATATAACGGGCAAGCGCCCGGGCTCCCTCTTCATTGTGACAGCCGTCGAGGATGACGTCGGGACGGCGGGAAACGATCTCGAGCCGTCCCGGCCATCGCGCCCTCTCTATTCCGGCGATGATTCTGGCGGGAACCAGCGGCTTCCAGACGTTTGCAATAGTCTCGGCCGCGGCGACGGCCATGGCGGCGTTCCGGCCCTGATGATACCCCCGGAGGCCGGGCTTGAACCGATAGACCCCTCGTCCCGAATTGTAATGGAACTGATACCCGGCCGAGGTCTTGACGGCCCGGAAGCGGCCGGGGCGGTCGAAAACTCTCCGAAAGGGAGCGCGGACCGCCCGCGCCCGGCGCTCGATCACGGCCCGGGCGACGCCCTTCTCGCATCCGCAGACAACCGGGACCCAGGGCTTGATGATGCCCGCTTTTTCGCGGGCGATGCGGGCGAGGCCCTTCCCGAGGTATTCCTCGTGATCGCGGGAAATCGAGGTGATGACCGAGGCGATGGGCGTCACGACGTTGGTCGCGTCGAACCGGCCGCCCATACCGACCTCTAAAACCGCGATATCGACGCCCCTCTCCCTGAAATAGAGCAAAGCGATGGCGGTCACGACCTCGAAATAAGTCGGATGGGCGGTCAGCCGCCCGTCTTTGAGCAGTCTCCCTATCCGGCGCCGAATGACGCCCAGCAGCCGGCAGAAGTCCGTGCCAATGATGAGCCTCTCCCCGATCCGGATGCGTTCCTCGACCCGAACAAGATGGGGGGATGTATAGAGCCCGACTCGGTAGCCGTGGCGGGAGAGCAGGCTCGCCAACATGGCCGAGACCGAGCCCTTGCCGTTTGTGCCGGCCACATGGATCAAGGGGAAGGATTCCTGGGGATCGCCCAGGTCGGCCAGAAGGGCCTTGATATTTTCGAGTCCGAGCTTGATCCCGTGGACCTGGAGATGCTCGAGGTAATCCCGGCAGGATCGAGAGCTCAGACCCGCGCTCTTACGCGATTTCATCTTGTTGGGTCTATTGGCGGAAATTGCACTTTGGGCAAAAGTGCAGGTTTGACCCCGATCTTTATTCCGGGCGGTTGAGGAAGAGGCGCATGGCCTTGATGAGGTAGGGGCGGAGGCGCTTTCTCTCGACGATATCGTCGACCATGCCGTGCTCGAGGAGGAACTCGGAACGCTGGAAGCCCTTGGGAAGCTTCTCCTTGATGGTTTGCTCGATGACCCGGGGACCGGCGAACCCGATCAGGGCCTGGGGCTCGGCGACGTTGATGTCGCCCAGCATCGAGTAGCTGGCCGTGACGCCGCCCGTGGTCGGGTCGGCCAGGACCGAGATGTAGGGAAGGCGGGCCGCTTCGTGCCGGGCCAGGGCGGCGCTCGTCTTCATCATCTGCATCAGGGACAGGGCCCCCTCCTGCATCCGGGCCCCGCCCGAGCAGGAGACGACGATGTAGGGGATTTTCTCCTTGGTGGCCCGCTCGATGCCCCGGGTCACCTTCTCCCCGACGACGGATCCCATGCTCCCGCCCAGGAAGGAGAAATCCATGGCCGAGATGACGACCTTGATGCCGCCCATGGTCCCGATGGCATTGATGACGGCCTCGGACAGGCGCGTCTTCTTCTGATTCTCTTCCAGTTTTTGCGCGTAGCTCTTCAAGCCGTCCATGAAGCCGAGCGCGTCGACGGGTTGGATGTTGTCGTCGAAGACGGTGAAGGCACCGTTGTCGAACAGAGACTTGAGCCGATCCAGGGCGGACAGCCGGAAATGGAAGTTGCAGGCCGGGCACACGGTGTTGTTGTCGAGGATATCCTGTATAAAGAGGATTTTAAGGCAGCTATTGCAGCGCGTCCAGGGGTTTGTCATGACAGCCATGAATACTAACAGTATCCCAAAAGCTTGTCAATCGGCCGGGCGGCCGGGCGAACCGCCCCGGCCCGATCCCGGTCAACCCCTCGACTCCCCGGCATGAATGCCGGCACCCAAGGAGCCGTTGTTTCGGCTCATTGGGTACTGCAAGGCGGGGCTTGTTCGGGGTTAACCCTGAACCCACTCAGCCCCATCTCCTCTCAAGGGGCTGAGTACAAAAGTGTCGCTTCTCGTCCCCGCCTTGAAAGGCGGGGTAGCGTCGGCGAACGGGTCACTTCTTGATCCGCTTGGAGAGGCTCTGGACGATGGCCTCCGAGTCGGGCAGCTCGTCCTTGATTTCCTCCTCCTCGTTGAGGAGGCCCAGGACGGTGTTGAGGAGCTTTTCCTTGTCGTAGGGTTTTTCGAAGTAGTCCGTGGCGCCGAACGAGGAAATCGCCTCGTTACGGTAGTGGGAGCCCCGGTAGAGCCCGGTGATGATGATGATCGGGACCTCTCCCCGCGACTCCTGGGTCAGCTTCTTGGTCAGGTCGAATCCGTGGAGCTTGGGAAGAAGGGCTTCCAGGATGACGAGGTCCGGCCGTTCCTCGCTAAATTTTTCGTGGGCCTCGACGCCGTCCTTGGCCCGGATGATCTTGAACCGGGCCGGTTTGAAGAGCTGGGTCAGGAAATCGAGGTGGGAGGCGTCGGTGTCGACGATCAGTATCTTCTTCTCGGCCATGTCGTTCCTCTATGCCCCACCGGCATTGTAGTCAAACCATTCGGTCCTGTCAAACCCTCAACACTCATGGAATCCCTGAGTGCAGGCGTTTCGCAGTACTCATACTAAGCCGGAAACGGCTTAGTATGGGTGCTGCAAGGCTGCTCGCCGGCCTTAAGGCCGGGGCTTGTAGAGGGTTGACCCAGAGCCTTGGCGAACGGGTCAATGCGGTCACGACTTATCCTGGATCGCGAGCGTCGTCTGGACCCGTGAGATCGATTTGGAGGCGGCGTCGGCGGCGTGGATATAGAGCAGGTAATTCCCGGCCGGGAGTCCATCCACCGGAAATTCCAGAAATTGGATTTCGACTGTGTCGCGCCGCTCTTTATTGACGAGGCTGAAGGGAACGGCCATTTTTGCGCCGGTCGCCGCATCGATCAAGAAGGCCGCCAGCTTGATGTTCGGTTGGTCCACCCCGGATACCGAGCAGGGGACGACGACGCAAATTTTAAAGACATCTCTTGACGCCCCTCCGATCAGGGGGGCATAAAGCATCCGTTCGTAGGGATAGAAATTCCGCCAAGATAAAATTGCGCCGGACCCGCTCTCCACCCCCTCCAGGTGCGCCGGGCTGATCTCCGGGACCAGCAGGAGCGGCGCCCGGAGGCTGAGGCCGACCGGGACGGGCTTGGAAACGCCGGCCGGGATTGAAGCGACCGCGCTTCCCCCGCTCATCAAGTTCCGGACGACGATCCGGCACCGATAGCGGCCCGGGGCCAGCCGCGCCCCCGACGAATAGAAGAGGTCCCGGCCCTGGAATCGGGCGAGGTCGGTCTGGGTCCTCTGAAGGTCCACCAGGTTCTCCCCCTCATCGAAGACCAAAGAGACGAATTCCACCTTCGGGCCGGCAAGTTCAGCCAGGACCGGCGACGGGATTTTAACCATCATCCGGATACGGCCGCCCGTCCCATCTTCGTAGGGCAGCGCGATCATGGACAGCGTTTTCGGCGCCCGGAACACGGACCGCTCGTTCAGAGCCAGGTCGAAGAGCTGAAGCTGCTTTTCAAGCTCGGAAGACTCGCCGAACGGCTTGGGGTTGAAATAGCCGGCCTGGGCCCTGACCTGGCAGCCCTTCCTTTTGACCTCGACCTTGATCTCGTGAAACCGGCCGTCCCAGGTTTCGTCGATGTAGTAGCCGAGGACGTAGAACGAACCCGTCAGAGTCTCGACCTTGTCCAGGTTCTGGGGATAGGCGCGGATATTCGAGAAGAACTTGCCGCCGGTCACGTCGGAAAGCCTCTTGAGCGAATCGAGGCCGGTCGTTTTGTCGTCTCGGAACAGCCCCGTCGTATCCTGGAAGACGCCTTGCCCGCTGAACATCAATCGGCCCGCTCCCCGCCCCCCGGCTTCGAAGGTTGCCTCGTCATAATCGAACAGGGAGGGAACCTTGGCCGAATCGCGCGTATCGAAGGTGAAGAACGAACAGTTCGAGGCGCTCAGCTCCCGGTAGAGATCCTCGTTCAGAGGACGTAAAACCGGGTCCCCGACGTCGTACATAGACGCCCCCCGGGTCGCTGCGGGATTCCCGGCTTGATTTCCATAGATCATCGAGGCCGGCACACCGGAGGAGAACATGATAAAGTTCTTTTGACCCTCGATCGCGCGGAGGGCTTTCGCCAGGTCTGTCAGCTTGAGGATATATTGCTCGGCGATCGCTTTGCCTTCCTGGCGCTGCCAGTTATAGGGGGAGCTGGGAACCGAGTCCTGGGCTTCCCTCCAGTAGGCTACCTCGATCTCGCTGGCCCGGCCGGCGACGGCCTTGGCGGTGATGGCCTTGATCGCGTCCTTGACCTTGGCATGGTCGCTCGTCAGATATTCGTGAAACCGGAGTCCGCGCAACATCGAATAGGACAGCAGGGCCACTTCATCACCGGGCCCGACCTCCTTGTCCAGGAAATGGAGGGCGGCCTGGATCGATTTCTGGATCCCTCTCTGGTTGTTAAAGGCAAAATCGAAGAAGAGCAAGTATTTTCGGCTCAGCGACCGGGCCGGCGGAGGCTGGGTCGGGGCGATCTCCTCGGCCGGGGGCCGGGATTCGGATTCGGGCGCCGGCGGCCGGAGTTGGTGTTTCTCGAATTCCGTGACCGTCACCTCCCGGCCGCTGTCCAAGACAATAAAATCTTCTTTGGCAAGGTCCTGGACGGGAGTTCCTTTTTTATCCGTGACGTAGACTTGGATGAGCTTGAGGCTGACCGTAACCTCATGTTGTAGGGGCGCCTGTTTCTGCAGATCCTGCCCGCGGGCCGAATAGAAAAGCGACGGAAGCCAAAGCAGGAAAACACTCAGGACGAACCCCGGCCGCTTCATCTTCACCGCCTTGTTTCGTATTATATTCTTAATCCATCGAGGCTTCAACCTATTCGCCTAGCCGACTTTCGAAAAGCCATCGGATTTCATTAATACGGGGGCCGTAAATACATGATGCAATCGACACAACTGGTTTTTTAGAGGGGAGAGGAGGCCGTCCTCAAGCCCCCGTAGCGGAGGGGGGCCCCGCACTCTTGGCGCCAGGAGTGTGGGGGGAACCGACGGGACTGTTTCCACCGGGGCCCGGGGGCGGTGGACGGCC
>JALHUR010000026.1 GCA_022867325.1 Candidatus Aminicenantota bacterium
GGATGAACAAGTTTTGCCTGGGTGGGAAATGTCTTTATCATAGGAATATCACCGAAGGGGGGAAATGACATGAAAAACCGAAGTCTGGGATTCGTCGGCGGCGGACGGGTGGCCAGGATCATCCTGGAGGGGTTTCGGAGGAAGGGCTTCGAGTTCGCCGAGGTCGTTGTCAGCGATGTGAGCGAGGAGGCCTTGGCGCGAATCCGCGGGCATTATCCAGGTGCCCGGACGTGCTTAGGAGACAACAAAGCCCCGGCAGCATGCGACCTCATTTTTCTGGCCCTTCACCCTCCCGCCTGCGGCGCCGCCCTCGACGAGATCAGGGGGATCCTGAGGCCGGAAGCGGTCCTAATTTCTCTCGCCCCGAAGGTCACGATCGTGCGCCTCTCGGAAAGACTGGGAGGATTCTCCCGGGTCGTCCGGATGATCCCGAACGCACCGTCGCTCGTCGGCGCCGGGTATAACCCGGTCGCCTTCTCTCTGACGCTCGAGGATCGGGACAGGGCCGCGATCACCGGAGTCCTGGCGGCCCTCGGCGAATGCCCCGAAGTCCCCGAAAAAGACCTCGAAGCCTACGCCATCCTGGCCGCCATGGGGCCGACCTATTTCTGGTTCCAATGGGAAGAACTGGAAAGACTGGGTGCAGGTTTCGGCCTGTCGAGCGAAGAGGTGCGTAAGGCCTTGGCGGCAACAGTCAGCGGCGCCGCGCAGGCGTATTTTCAATCGGGCCTGCCGGCAGAGGAGGTCATGGACCTCATCCCGGTCAAGCCCCTGAAAGACGATGAAGAAGACATCCGGTCGAAATACCGGCTGAGGCTCAATCCTCTTTACGATAAGATCAAGCCCTGATCGAAAATATAGGGAGGAGAAGCTCATGACCCCCGGAAATCCGAGACTCAAATTCCTCGACAGATATCTGACGCTGTGGATCTTCCTGGCCATGGCCGTCGGCGTCGGTCTCGGCTACCTCGTCCCCGCCGTCGTCGGCTTTATCAACAAGTTCCAGTCGGGGACGACCAACATCCCCATCGCCATCGGGCTCATCCTGATGATGTACCCGCCCCTGGCCAAAGTGAAGTACGAGGAGCTCGGCGACGTCTTTAAGAACGTCAAAGTCCTCTCCCTGTCCCTTGTCCAAAACTGGGTCATCGGGCCGCTCCTGATGTTCGCCCTGGCCGTCCTTTTCCTGCGCGACAAGCCCGAATACATGGTCGGCCTGATCATGATCGGCCTGGCCCGCTGCATCGCCATGGTCATCGTCTGGAACGACCTGGCCCAGGGGGACCGGGAGTACGCGGCCGGCCTCGTCGCCTTCAACTCGATCTTCCAGGTTCTGTTTTTTTCCGTCTACGCCTATATCTTCATCACCGTCTTCCCGACCTGGCTCGGCCTCAAAGGGACCGCCGTCAACATCACGATGCGCCAGATCGCCGAGAGCGTCTTCATCTATCTGGGCATTCCCTTCATCGCCGGCGTCGTGACGCGCTTCAGCCTGCTCAAGCTCAAGGGCCGGACGTGGTACGAGACGAAGTTCATCCCGCGCGTCAGCCCGGTGACGCTCATCGCGCTCCTCTTCACCATCGTCGTCATGTTCTCGCTCAAGGGCGAATTCATCGTCAAGATCCCGCTCGACGTTCTGCGCATCGCCGTGCCGCTCCTCATCTATTTTATCGTCATGTTCCTCGTCTCCTTCTTCCTCAGCCGCAAAGCGGGCGCCGACTATCCCAAGGCGGCGACGCTGTCGTTCACGGCGGCCAGTAACAACTTCGAACTGGCCATCGCCGTGGCGGTGGCCGTCTTCGGAATCAACTCGGGGGAAGCCTTCGCCGCGGTCATCGGCCCTCTCGTCGAGGTCCCGGTCATGATCGGGCTGGTCAACGTGGCCTTGTATTTTAGAAAGAAGTATTTTGCATGATTTCGCGCGGCCGGCCCAAGGACAACCCGCCCGAGCTCAAGGCCCGGGTCGGGAAGGACGGCCGGCTCGTCCTGCCCGCCGGAATCACCCACAGGCTGGGGCTCGTTCCCGGGACCGAAGTCCCGATCGCGGCCGTGGCGGGCCGGGTCGAGATCCTCCCCAACATCCACAGCCTATCCCGCCTGTATATCGAGCCGACCTCCCGCTGCAACCTGGCCTGCACGACCTGCATCCGCAACACCTGGAAAGAGCCGCTGGGCGACCTGGACTGGGCCGTCTTCGAAAGGCTGACGGGGCAGCTCGGCCGTTTCGAGCACCTCGAATCCGTCATGTTCGGGGGGTTCGGAGAGCCGACCGCTCATGCCCGGATCGTCGATATGATCCGCGCCGTCAAGGAGCTCGGCCTTCGGGTTGAGATGGTCACGAACGGCACTCTATTCGACGAGGCCCTGCTCCGCGCCCTCCACGAGGCCCGGATCGATACACTTTGGGTCTCCTTCGACGGCATGGCCGAGGAGGTCTTCGAGGAGATCCGGCGCGGGGCGAATTTCCGCCGGGTCGTCGAGAGCCTCAAGGCTCTCAAGGCGCTGAACGCGCGGGGCGGGCACGCCGTCGAGGTCGGCCTGGCCGTCGTCGTCATGAGGAAAAACGTCAATGACCTCGCCCATCTCTACGAGATCGTCGAGCTGACCGGCGCCCGCAAGGTCTCGGTCAGCAACGTCCTGCCCTATACGCCGGAGATGGAGAAGGAGATGGTCTGCCGGCTGACGCTGGCCCTGGACACCTTTTCGGAAGCGCCCGGGAAGCCCGCCGTCAGCCTGCCCCGGATCGACTTCAACCCGATCACGCGCGACGCCCTGCTCAGCCTATTTTGGGGCTACGCCAACCTCGACATGATGGGGAACCCGATCAGCACCCGGACCGGGCACTGCCGCTTCATCAAGGACCGGGCGACCTTCGTCCGCTGGGACGGGAAGGTGGCGCCCTGCATGGGGCTCCTCCACTCGCATACGACGACTCTCCATTCCACCGACAGGGCGATCGAAGGCTATGTCGTGGGCGACGTCGCCTCGGGCGACCTCTTCGACATCTGGAATTCGGAGGAATACCGGGCGTTCAGGGAGAAGGTCAACGCCTTCGACTTCGCGCCCTGCCACCTCTGCGGCGGCTGCAGCCTTCTCGAGACGAACAAGGAAGACTGTTTCGGGAACAGCTTCCCGGCCTGCGGCGGTTGTCTCTGGGCCCACGGCGTCATCCAGTGCCCGTGAAATATGGTGACGCTTATCGGTGTCCCTGGGGGACACCGATAAGCGTCACCGAGCGGCCATGGCCACGATGTCCTCGGAGGTGACGACCCGCAGGTGAGCGGCGGCCCACTTGACCATGGCCGTGTAGGCGTTCCAGATGGCATCCCGCTCGCTCTTGGGACGAGTCCGCGACGGATCGGGGGCGTTCAGGTTGTAAGGCGGCCGGGCCGGGACGCGATATTGGGGGGCCTTGAAATAATAAGCCCTCCAGGCTTCGGGGCCGCTGCGGACGAAATTATTTTCGTGGATGAGAGACGTGATGAACGGCGCGCGGGACGCGGTCCACTTGGCCAGCTCGGCCTGCAGACGGGCGAGGGGATTGAAAGCCGCCCCGCCCTCCCGGCCGACGCGGTTCCACCAGAACGAATCCTCGGATTCCCCGGAAAGCCGCCAGCGGGTGATGCTGAAATCGCTGGGCCGGATGAGGAGGCCGTTGCGGAATTCGAAGGGATCTTCGATCTTGGTCTCGGTCTCGTGATAGAGGACGACCATCTTGGCCCCCATCTCGCGGTAGACTTTTTCGATGGCGTTCCGGATGCGGAGCGAACCGCACTGGGGGGAGACGACGACCGGCGGCCGGCCCAGGAAGCGCGCCGCGTAGGAGTATCCGCCCGGACGGGATTTGTCCAGCCGGCCGGTGCGCAGGTCAAGGGCGTAGGTTTCGTTGTCGCGGACGGCCCGGGCCAGCGCCGCATCGCTCAGGTCGCGCAGGGATGCGTCGAACCCGGTATAGAGAGGCGATGGCGGCCGGACATGATAGCTGACCGTCATCCCGCTCGTTTGCAGCGCGGTCAGGACGTCCGGGCGCTTGGCCGCGTAGACCTCGAGCAGGGGGGCGGTGAAGTAGAAATCGCCCTTGACGCCGGCGCCGCGGAATAGGCCGATGAGCTTCAGAATCGTATCGGCGCTCTCGTCCGGATGAACCCAATCGTGGATGTTGACGGCGAAAGTCATGTATCCGGGGACGGATCGGTCCGGTTGCGCGGCAACGGCGGGACGGCCGGAATTCCGCGCGGCGTCCGCTCCCGGCAGGGACTGCGAGGCCGAACGCGGGTCGACGCCGGGATGGCTTTTCTCCCAGGCGCGGAAGGCCTCGGCCATTTCGCCGAAGGTGGCCCATTTGACGCGGCCGTCCCTCACCAGGGGGTCGACGACTTCGGACAGCCAGCGATCGACGACCTCGAACGGCTTCTGCCCCCGCTCGCCCCGGAATTCGCCCGGATGGACGGTCAAGTGGAAGACGTTGACCCGATCCTGGCGCGCGGCGCGGAGCGACAGCTCCAGGCCTTCGGTCATGGCCTCGAAATACTCGGCATCCCCGCCGATTTTCCGCTTCCGGAAATCGTCGTCCGCGAAGACGCCGTCCGGGAGATAGATGATCGGACCTTTGGGGTCGTGGCGGACGAAGGCGTCGAGGCTCTGGGCCGACGGCCCTCCGGCCGGGCGCCAGGGATTCACGGCCAGCAGCCGGGGATCCGACGTCTGGGTTTTGGGGTTCTTATAATCGCTCATAACCTCGAGTCCGGCCTGGGAGGCCGCTTCGAGGAGGTGGGGATAGAGATTGCCGCCGCTCCAGAAGCGGATGAGGCGGCCGCCCGCCTTCTCGATCCATCCGATTTCCTCCTTCATGACCGCGGTCCAGATCGCCTCGGGTAAAGTGTTGCAGTTTTTCCCGAGATGGGGTTCCTCGTGGAAATGGAGGGCGATCTCGTGACGCCGGGCCGAAAGCTCCCGGAACAGATCCTCGCCCTTCTCCGCCGCCACGCGGCTGAGCGGCGTTTGGGCCTGGACGGTCAGTTTCCCGTGGTGCTTTTCGACGACCCGGACAATCTCGTTGATGAACCCGAGATGAAGGCGGAAAAAGTTGGGATCGTTGTAATTTCCGCGCGGCTTCGAAGCGCCGGCGAACAACTGCGGCTGCGATCCGCCGAAGCTCGCGGCCGTATCCACCAACGGGCTGACCTTCGATCCGAAGGGCTCGATGTGCATTCCGATGCAGAACAGGATCTGCGCCTGGGCCGAACCGGCGTTGGAGGGGATCGGGGTGGCGCGGGGGACTTTAGAGCCGAAAAGCGCGCCGCCCAGCGCGGCGACCAGGACAAATCCGGAGACCAGAGCGTATCCCGCTTTGTCGCGGATCAGGATGCGGTGTTTCATGGCGATATCCTCCTTGCTTCCTAAAAATCCTTCCATCGTCTCTTGACATGGAATTGGACAACGGGCGCCTGAAAACCTTGGCGGACAAGATCGGCGCAAAAAGCGAAGATTTGACCCCGATCTCGTCTCCCCCCTATAATCTTATCCGTCCGGGAAGGCCGAAATGGAAGACATCTCCAGAGGCGTCCGCTCGTTCTCGATCGGCACGGCGCTGAGCCGGGTCGCGGGACTCGTCCGCGAATCCGTCTTCGCCCACCTTTTCGGTGTCGGGGCCGCCACGGACGCCTTCAACGTCGCCTTCCGGATTCCCAACCTCCTTCGCGACCTGTTCGCCGAAACGGCCCTGTCCGCCGCCTTTGTCCCGGTCCTGACGGCCGAAAAGGCCAAGGGCAAAGACGCCCAGAACAAGCTGGCCTCCAACATGTTCAACGTTCTCGCCGTCGTGACCGGCGCCGTCTCGCTGGCCGGGCGTCTGTTCGCGCCCTCGATCGCCAAATGGGTGGCCTTCGGCTTCGGCAAGGTGCCGGGAAAGATCGACCTGACGGCCCAGTTGACCGCCGTCCTCTTCCCTTTTCTCCTCTTCGTCAGCCTGGGAGCCTGGGCCATGAGCTACCTCAACACGGAAAAGTCCTTTTTCGTGCCGTCGCTGGCGCCGGCCATGTTCAACCTGTTCTCGATCCTGGTCCCGGTGCTGACCTACGGCTGGTTCGTCGCCCACGGCAAGCGGCCCATCTTCGGCATGGCCATCGGGGTTCTCGTCGGAGGCTTGATGCAGTTCCTGTTCCAGGTACCGCTCGCCTATAAAAAAGGATTCCGCTACCGCCCGTTCCTCAGCTTCCGCGACCCCGAATTCCGCCGGGTCCTGGCCCTGTTCATCCCGGTCGCGATCGGGCTGGCCGGGCCGCGGATCAACGTCCTCGTCAACACGATCTTGGTGACGCCCCTCAAGCAGGGGAGCGTCAGTTGGCTGACCTACGCCTTCCGGATCATGCATCTGCCGCTCGGGCTGTTCGGGATCGCGGTCGGGACGGTCGCCCTGCCCGCATTCTCCAGGCTTGCCCTGAATAACGATGTCGTTGCCGTCCGCTCGACCCTTGCCGATTCGCTTAAGATGGTCCTGTTCCTGACCGTGCCGACTTCCGCCCTGATCGCCTTCCTGTCGCGCCCGATCACCCAGGTCATCTACCAGCGGGGCCAGTTCACGGCGGCGGACACGATCGCCGTGGCCGGGGCCGTTGTCCTCTATGCCCTGGGCATCCCCTTCATGTCCGGCCTGCGGAACGTCGCCGCCGTCTTTTACGCCTACAAGGATGCTAAGACGCCGATGATCGCCAGCCTGGCCTCGGTGGCCTTGACCATCCTCCTCAACGTTTCGTTGATGGGGGTCCTCGGATTCATGATCTTCCCGCTGTCCACGAGCCTGGCCGCGGTCCTCAACGCCTGGATTCTTGTCGCGCGTCTCCCGGCGAAGATCGGGAGATTCGAGATGGGAGCTTTGGGCCGCTTTTGTTTGATTCTGACCACGGCCTCGGTTTTATGCGGGGCTGCCGCCTGGGCGCTCAACGGGCTTTTCGCCCGCTTCGCCGGCGCGTCCTTCTGGGCCGCGCTGGCCTCGGTCATCGTCTGCGGCGGCGCCGCCCTCGTCCTGTTCTACGTCCTCTGCCTTCGTCTCGGCCTCGGCGAGGTCCGAACCTATCTGCGACGGTTCTTGAAAAGGTAAGCCATGGACCGCGAGCTGGCGGGCGTCTTTCCCGAAGAATCCGAGATTCCGGCCGCGTTCCGTCCGGCCGCGCCAACGAAATTCAGGGACTATCTCGCGGACGGCGAGATCAGGATCTGGCGGGGCTCGTCGCTTCCCGTCCTATCGCCGATCAGCCTCCGCAGGGGAGAGCGCCTCGAGCGGGTCCGCCTCGGCTCGTACCCCGCCCTGACCTCGCGGGAATCGCTGAGAATCCTGGAAGCGGCCGGCCGGGCCTTCGGTCAGGGGCGGGGGGAGTGGCCGGCGCTTTCGATCGGCCGGCGCGCGGCCGCCTTCGAAAAGTTCTTGGGCCGGATCGCGGCGAAAAAGAAGGAGATCTGCCGGACCCTGATGTGGGAGATCGCCAAGCCCTATGCCGAGCTCGAGGACGAGTTCGAGCGGACCGTCGATTTCCTGGGCCAGGTCTTGGACGCGGCCCGGGCCCGCGAACGGGCCTCCGCGAAGCTCAGGCGGGACAAGGGCATCGTCGGGGTCGTCAGGGACGAACCGCTCGGCGTCGCCCGTTGCCTGGGACCCTATAATTATCCCCTCTTCGAGACGATGAGCCTGGTCGGGCCGGCCCTGATCATGGGAAATACGGTGGTCGTCAAGCCGCCCCGCTTCGGAGTCCTCTTTTTCCGGCATTTCCTCGAGGATCTGCGCGACTGCTTTCCGGCTGGCGCCGTCAACGTCGTCTTCGGCGACGGGCCGACCGTCGTCGAGCCGCTCATGAAGAGCGGGCGGGTCGATATCCTGGCCTTCATCGGGACGAGCCGGACGGCGAATCATCTGATGGGCCTCCATCCCCACAAGAACAGACTCCAGGCCGTCCTCGGGTTGGGCGCCAAGAACGCGGCCGTCATCCTGGCCGACGCCGATATCGAGGTCGCGGTCAAGGAATCGCTGCTGGGAGCGCTCGCCTTCAACGGTCAGCGCTGCGCCGCGCTCAAGATCTTTTTCGTCCATGAGAGGATCGCCGCGGACTACCTCGGGGCCTTAAAGAAAGGCGTCGAACGGATCCGGGTCGGGATGCCCTGGATGAAAGGGGTTCGGACGACCCCGCTCGCCGACGCCGAAAGGGTCGCCTATCTCGACGGGCTCGTCCTGGACGCCCGGCGTCGCGGCGCCCGCATCCTCAACGACAAGGGCGGGGCCCATGCCGGATCTCTCTTCCGGCCGACCCTTCTCTATCCCGTCAACCGCCTGATGCGCGTCTTTCACGAGGAGCAGTTCGGACCGGTCCTTCCCGTCGTTCCCTTCGGCCGCATCGAGGAGCCGCTCGATTTTCTGCGGTGCTCTCCCTACGGCCAGCAGCTGAGCGTATTCGGCCGCGACCAGTCCGGCCTCAGGCCCATCCTGGAAGCGGCCCGGACCCAGGTCGCCCGGATCAACGTCAACGCCAAGTGCCAGCGGGGTCCCGACATCTTCCCCTTCACCGGGCGCAAGGACTCGGCCAAGGGAGATTTTTCCCGGGCCGGAATCCTGGACCTCGTCTCGGCCCGCTCGGTCATCGCCGCCCGCGAGACGGCCCGGGGCGAGAGCCTCATCCGCAGCTTGAAGCCTTAGCCTCGTATCAAAAATATTTGCGCTCAATCCAATATATTGATAATAAAAGAGATATCGCGATTCGGGAATGCTTCAGTCGAACAACGCGGCGATGAGGGAGGCGATGTAGGAACGCCGCGCCGCCGATTCCTCCGGCTTCAACGCCTTGATCCGTCCGGCGAGTTTGCCGAGGAGGGCGTTGACGCGGCGCAGGAACAGGTTGTCCGCACGGTCACGGCCGCCTATTTCGCCGAGGGGCCGCTCCCCGCCCGGAAAAGAGGACGCCGTCAAGGACGCCGAGAGCACCTTCGGCGGTCTGGACACCACGGAATACACGGTCGGAGCCAACTGGTTCCATCAGTGGGGGGCGGCCGGCTATTCCAACACCTCGATCGCCCGGAGCGGGATCCGCTACCGGGAATCGTTCCAGGACACCCTGAGCGAGGAGCTGCTGCGAAAAGCCGGGAACGAGGACGAAGCCTGGACGTTCAGGAACGTCAACACACTCCGGCTTTCCCGCTCCCACCGGGTCCGATTCGGGTTTGAAGCTAAACGGCTCCTTTCGAGCCGAGGGCGCTCCACTTCGTCCTCGGCTACCGCCGCCTGCTCACGCCCGACACGAGGCTTTCGGTCGAGGTCTACGACAAGGAGTACGATCGGATGCCGCTCGACCCGGCCCAGCTTTCCCTGTTCCTCCTGGATGAATTCTACCGGGACAACAGGTTCGCCGAGCACGGTCCCCTGACCTTCAGCGGCCGGGCCCGCTCCGCGGGCGTCGCGTTCGAATTCTGAGCGTCAAGCCCGGCGCGGGTCCGGCCCGGGATCAGACGGGAGGAGAGGACCCCTGAATCAGGGGCAGGTATTTTTTGCCCTTTCCGTGGGGGTTCAAGGCTTCCGTGACGCGAAGCTCCTTGGTCTTGGACAGGTCGATCGCCTCCTTGCGCTCTTGGGGGTCGATGACCTCCACGGTCGGGCCGCGTGGGTCCGCTTCGTGGACTTCCCGGACTATGGCGACACGGCCGTCGCTGAGGGCTACGATCGTCCCGACCGGCCAGATCCCCATGAACCGGAAGAACTTGTCGAGGAGCTGGGGGTCGAACATTTTACCCTTCTCCAGGTTCATGATCTCGTAGATTTTGTCGGGCGGATAATCCTTCTTGTAGGAGCGCTTGAGGGCGAGGGCGTCGTAGACGTCGCAGATCGAAACCATCATGGAGGCCGGGTGGGGCTTCTTCGGATAGGCCAGTTTCGGATAGCCGGTCTGGTCGTAGCGGACATGGTGCTCGAAAGCGACGATGACGGGGAGGATGCCCAGGGTTTCCTTGTAACCGTCGAGGATCTTGGCGCCGAGGACCGGATGGTCGCGGATTTGGACGTACTCCTGCTCGGCGAGTTTCGTCCTCTTATTAAGAATGCCCAGGGAGATGCCGAGCTTGCCGACATCGTGATAAAGGGCCGCGATGCCGAGGTCCAGGACGTCGTCCTTGGGGAATTCGAGCTTGGAGGCGAAGAACATGGACAACAGAGTCACGTTCAGGAGATGGGCGAAGGTCGCCAAGTCTTTCTCTTTTACGGCGACTAGGCTTAAAAGGTCCTGGTGGCGTCCCACGAAATCTTCCATGAGGCTGAGGACGTTGAAGCGCAGGTCGAGATAATCGATCTCCTCCTCGTTAAGGACCTGGTTCAAACTATGGGAGACGGACTGGATCGAATTTTCGTATTTTATCCGTATCTCGTCAACGGCCCCTTCGGGGGTTTCTCCCTTGACCAGGGCCCGCAGCCGCCCCGCCCGGATGTTCTGGATGCCGTGGAGGTTGAAGTATTCCTGCTCATCAACCTTGTCCAGCCGTCTGGTCCTGGCCAGGAAAACGGCGAACCCGTGCAATTCCTCGAATCGGAGGCCCTGCTGGAAGATAATCCGTTCGATCCGGCTCTCCTCAAGGAAGGCGATGAGGGGACCGAGCTTCTGGGTCAAGTTGAAGAAGATCTCATTTTCCCAGGCCAGCTCTCCCTTGACGATCCCCAGGGTCAATTCCTTCCTCCCCTCGAGGATTTCTTCAAGCACGGCGTAGAGCCGTTCGATGTATTCCTTGAATTTAGGATGGTTCTCCGAGTAGATCTTGCCGGCCTGGATCGTGTTCATCAGGTAGATGAAACAGGACTTGACTTTATCCCTCACCCCAGGCCTCCAACACGCGGAATGCCTCCTGGCGGACGCGGAGGTTCCAAACGTCCTTGCGCTCGGCCAGGGACTTCAGGAACGGCCTCGCTTCGCGGAGGTCTTTGGTTTCGACGATACGGATATGCTTGATCAAGGCCCTGTTCCTCGTCCCATAGGGGGATTGGATATTGAGGAGCTTGGCCA
Organism: Candidatus Aminicenantota bacterium; assembly: GCA_022867325.1. Taxonomy (GTDB): domain Bacteria; phylum Acidobacteriota; class Aminicenantia; order Aminicenantales; family JAFGBC01; genus JAFGBC01. The sequence continues at coordinate 11,028 of JALHUR010000026.1, forward strand.
GGGCGACGTGGCGGGACCGTTCCCGTTTCGCCAGGAGGACCAGCGCTTCCGCTTTGATCTGTTCGTCCTTCTTGTCCAGGGCCGCGAATAAGAATCGTTCGTCGAGCTCGCTCTGCCCCTCCATGGCCTGGAGGGCGCAAACCTTGACCCGCTTCTCGCCCAGGAGATAAAGGGTTTTCAGGAGTTCCAGAGAGGCGGGCGCCACGACGCCCTTGAGGTTGTCGGCGATCCGTTCCAGGAGCCGGCCGGACGCTTTATTTTTCTCCAGGCGGGCTTTAAAATCGGACAGGAATGACGGAAAGAACCTGAAGTACGCCCGCAACAGAGTCGGCGTTGCCGTTTTCTCGATAAAGACCTTGTCCAGGTAGATCTCCCGCTCGTGAAGGCTCTCTCCCAGGCCGTCGACGAAAGCGTCCAGGGAGGGCGAGCTGTCTCCGCGCAGGATCAGGCTTTCGATGAGTCCGAGGAGCGTTTTCCGCAGGGATTCGTAGGCCGGGACGGCCGCCAGACGCTGCCTCTTGGCCTCCAGGACCTCCCAAAGCGAGTGCAGGAAATCGAGGTTTTCTTCCTGGGCGATAGGCTCCCAGTCTTCGAGGATCCTCTCCAGGCTCTTGACCTCGTATTCGGCGGACGTCTCCCGGGCGAGCATGTTGACATGGAGGAGGCGATAGCTCTGAGCCAACTGCGCTGGGTCCAACTCCATCTTCTTTTCGAAGGCGATCTCGGACAGAAGGCTGGCGAGCGTCTGACGGTAGACGTCGGACAGGAGGAGACTGGAGGTCCCGGACAGGAGCGTCCGGATTTTTCGCTCGACCTCGGGACGGCGGTTGGCGTGATCGTCGGTCTGGAAGAGCGTCCGGAGGGAGGCGGAGATCCTCATGTGCTTTTCCTTGGAAATGATCCTGGAAAAGACGCTGAAGCTCAGGGAGTCGAATTTGTCGTCTCCGATAATCTCCTCCCAAAGCGTGGACGATAGGTCCTGTTCGCTCAGGTCCGAGATCATCAGCTTCAGCTGTTCGAACTTCGTCTCGGGCGGGGCTTTGCGGATGACCAGCAGGGACTTGAGCAGGGCCTTGGCGCAGGTCCGGTATTTGTCGGCGGCGGTCTCTTTGAGGTACCGGAAAAATTGGGCGAAATGGCGCTGGAGCTCTTCGTTCTGGATGAGGTCCTCGGTGTTGAACTTGGGAGCGACCTTGTCGAAGCTCTCCGCCAGCTGGCCGAGCTTGGTCCTGTCGTCCTCCTCGACCGCCTCCATCAGAAGGTAAGGCCAGATATCCTTGATTTCTTCGCCTTCGCCGTGCAGGAGCTGGGCGTAATCGAGTTCCTCGGCCGTGATGTGAACGATCCGTTCGCTCTTGAGGATGGCCCGGATCCCGCCCGCCTTGATGTACTCTTTGATCGAAAGGGTGATTTTGGCCGCGAACCTCGAGAGCTCATCGAGCGTGATCCCCTGGCGGAATTCGAGCTTCTTGATCTTGCGGAAATGGAAGAGCTGGGCCAGCTCGATGATGATCTTATCGTCCTCCCAGAAGCGGTTGTCGATGAACAGGGAATGGGGCGTGAACCCGATCGAGAGCGGCGAGATCAGCTTGAATAAACTTTCCAGCTTGGCCATGAAATCGACCACGGTCCGCTTGAAGGCGGGATGGTCCATCCTGTAGATGGCGGCCATTTTGAAAGCGACTTTAAGAATCTTGAGGAAATCCCGGATGAGGGAATCGAGCTCGGCGGGGGGCGCGCCGGGTCCGGGACCTTGGAAAGACGATCCAGATTGTTCGATACCCATGGGTCCGCCCTATTCGGAAGCCTGCTTTGCCTTTCCATTGTGATACGCCGGCCCGGCGGGATCAAATGCTCCCTCCCGGTGATACGGGGGGTGATTTTTCCGGCGGCCGGGGGTGTCGGAGCCTCCTCGGCGAATTCGGGCGCCGGTTTCGTCCCGGATCGAGTTGACCCGTTCGCCAACGCTAAGCCCCGCCTTTAAAGGCGGGGACGAGAAGCGACACTTTTGTACTCAGCCCCTTTAGAGGGGATGGGGCTGAGTGGGCTCAGGGTTAACCCTGAACAAGCCCCGGCCTTCATGCCGGGGAGTCGATGGGTTGACAGACCCGGCCGTTCCGTACGAAAATGCTCTAACCCCGATTCCAGGAGGAGCGTGTTCATGGGCGGATTTTTTGGAGTCACATCCTGGCAGGACTGCAGCACGGACCTGTTCTACGGGACCGACTACCATTCCCACCTCGGGACGAAGAGGGGCGGCCTGGCCGTCGTCCGCAAGGACGGCTTCGTCCGGGTCATCCACAACATCGAGAACGCCCAGTTCCGATCCAAGTTCGACGCCGACATCGGCGCCCTCGGCTCATGGGCTGGGATCGGCGTCATCAGCGACACCGACGACCAGCCCGTCCTCATCCGCTCCCACCTGGGGAGTTATGCCATCGCCACCGTCGGCGCCATCAAGAACGCCGAGACGCTGGCCCACGAGCTTATCGTCCGGCGCCGCCTTCAATTCACGGAGCTCAGCAGCGGCCTCAACCCGACCGAGCTGGCCGCTCTCCTCATTAACCAGGAGGGGAGCTTCGAGGCCGGGATCAGCGGCCTCCAGGACGCCGTCGAGGGATCCTGTTCGCTGCTCATCCTGACCGAGAAGGGCATTTACGCGGCCCGGGACAAGTACGGACGGACGCCGGTCATCATCGGGCGCAAGGAAGGGAGCTGGGCCGTGACCATGGAGACCTGCGCTTTCCCCAACCTCGACTTCAAAGTCGATCGGGAGCTGGGGCCGGGCGAGATCGCCTTCGTGACGCCCGAAGGCGTCGAGACCCGGAAGAAGCCCGGGACGACGCTGCGCATATGCGCTTTTCTCTGGGTTTACTACGGCTACCCCGCTTCGAGCTATGAGGGGATCAATGTCGAGATAGCCCGCTACCGGTGCGGAGCGGCCTTGGCCCGCCGCGCGCCGGCCGCGGTCGATTTCGTGGCGGGCATCCCCGACTCCGGGGTCGGCCACGGCCTGGGCTTCGCGGCCGAGGCTAAGATTCCGTTCAGACGGCCTTTCGTCAAGTACACGCCGACCTGGGCCCGCAGCTTTATGCCCCAGAATCAGGATGTTCGCGACCTGGTCGCCCGGATGAAACTCATCCCGGTCCGGGAACTGATCGAGGGAAAGAAGTTTCTGTTCTGCGAGGACTCGATCGTGCGGGGGTCCCAGCTCCGGGATACCGTCAAGCGTCTCTACGAGGTCGGGGCCCTCGAGGTCCACATGCGGCCGGCCTGCCCGCCCCTTGTCTACGGGTGCAAATTCCTGAATTTCTCGGTATCGCGCTCCGAGATGGACCTGGCCGCGCGCCGGGCCATCCGGGAGATCGAGGGCGCCAAGGCCAAGGACCTGACGGACTATACCCGCCCCGAAACGGATAAGTTCCGCGCGATGGAAGAACGGATCCGCGCCCGCCTCAACTTGACCACCCTCAAGTATCAGCGGCTGGACGACCTGGTCGAAGCCATCGGACTTCCCAAGGACAAGGTCTGCACTTTCTGTTGGGACGGCCGGGGCTGAGGCGTTCCTGAGACCGCGATTCCCGGCTGACGTGAGAATGAAAAGGCCGGGGTCCGTCTTTCTTCAAGGGAGGACAAACGGTCCGAGGAGAAGAAGGACGATATGGCGAACAAATTGTCCCACGAGGAATTCGTCAGGCTGGCCATCGAGAAGCTGAGGACGGGGACCTTCAAAGGCATTCATTCCGTCTACAGCGGATTCAACGAAGCGTTCAGGGTCTATTACGAAGGGGAGGATCCGATCCAGGTTACGACCGCATTCGCGGCCGAGGGGAAAATTTCGCTCCGTCCCGTCCGGAACGGCGTCATGCTCTATCTTCCGGGCGAAGCGCCGGCCGCGGTCAACAAGGGCGAGCAGGCCCTCAAGACGATGGGCTTGGCCTAGCGCCCGTAGCGGACGGAGAGACTCTCGAACTCGGGGCGGTGCAGTAGAAATTCGAAGCTGAGGAGACCTTCCGGAACGGTCTGGTCCGGGCCGAGCACGAAATCAGGGCCCGGTTCGGGATGCCAGACGGCGTGGCCGCTCGAGTCGCATCCGTGCGCGATGAACACGAACTCCCTTCCGGCGTCATAATCCGCCCCATGACGAGCTTCGAGTCCGTCCCTGACGCCGACCCGGAAGGTCGTGAAGACCCGGCCGCCGATCGTCAACCGGCCCAGGCCGTCGACAAGATAGCCGCTGGTCGCGGCCGCGATCCAGTGGCTTTCGCAAATGACAATGTCCTTGACGCCTCTTTTTCGTAAGTGGGCCACGGCAAAGCGGGCCGCTTCGCGGGGATCGATCGGGAAGGGGCCACCGGGCTTAAAAATGGCGGAATCCGCGATCAGGCCGATGCCCAGTTTCGCGTGCTTGTGGAGATAGGATTCGATCGAATCCTGGCCGTTTGCGCCGGCTCGATCTATGAGTACAACCCCCAACCCCAGAAGAAACGGAAGAAGCCGTACCCAGGCACGGCTCTTCAGCGAGGGGCGTTCCGGCGCTTCGGGCACGGCGTTTTTCCTCTTTGAGTATAGGGCAATCGGGGGAGCCGATCAAAAGAAAAAACAGGGAAAAATCGAGGCGGGGGGGTTGATTTTCAAGGGAAATCCGTATATAGTGCCGCCGATGATCGTGGGCTGGAAAGGTTTTCCACGAATTAATTCATTTAAGGAGATGTTCGAATGCCAAAGGCACTGACCAAGGGACAGATCGTGGCCGGAGTCGCCGAGAAGGCCGAGATCACCAAGAAGCAAGCCGGCCTCGCCATCGAAGCGCTGGTGACGATGGCCTACATGAACGCCAAGAACAGCTTCACGGTTCCCGGCTTGGGCAAGCTCGTGCTGGTCAACCGCCAGGCGCGCACCGGCCGCAACCCGGCGACGGGCGCGACGATCCAGATCCCGGCCAAGAGAGTCGTCAAATTCCGGATCGCCAAGGCCTGCAAAGACGCCGTCCTCAGCTGATTGCCGGATCGGTACCGGACGAACACGGAACAGAGGGCCGCGGCCCGAAGGTCGCGGCCTTTTTTTTTCGATCGGAGCGGCTTTTCAGAGAAAGGCGGCTTCATTGTTATACCGACAGGACGCGTAAATAATCGCGATCGCGGGCAGGCATGGTGTTCTGCAGTTATTATGATAAGAAAGTGGTGGGCGATAGAGGATTTGAACCTCTGACTCCTACCGTGTGAAGGTAGTACTCTACCGCTGAGTTAATCGCCCAGCCGGCACTTATTGTGGACATTTTTTGGCCCTCTGTCAATTTCCTCGGGAAACGGCAGGGCAGGCTTGGGCCCCGGCGGAGAATTGACATCGGGGCGATTTCCTCATATAAATACATTAATGGCCATTAAGAAGTGCCCTTACTGCCGTGCCATCATCGACGAGAAGGACCAGTACTGCCAGAACTGCGGAACCCAGCTTCTTTTCCCCGAGGACGATGCCGTCGAGGAGGATATCCCGGGCGACCGGATCGTCGAGGATACGGAGGAAGAGTCCGGATCCAAGACCGCGTCCGAGGACAAGGACCTCGAAGAGAGCGAGCCGGGCGAGGATAAGGTCGAGGAAGCAGTCTTCGTCGAGGAAGAAGGCGGAGACGAGGAGAGGGAAGCCGAGATCATTTTAAGCTCGCTGGGAAGCGTTGATACGACGCCGGAGGGCGAGCCGAGCGTGGCCGGGGAGGAACTCGGTCCCCGGACGGAATCCAAAGAAATCCCCGCTCCATTGCGGACCGAGCCGACCTCCGATACCTTAGCCAAAAACGAAGCGGCCGAAGAGCCCAAGCCGGTCAAGACCGACGACCAGACCTTCCGGACCAAGGAGCTCGATCGCTTCATACCAACGGCCGAGCTCGGCAAGGCTAAATTCGAGAAGTTCATGGCCTCGTTCAGCGATGAACGGGAAGCCGAAGCCCAAAAAGCCAAGCGGGAGACCTCGGCCCCCGAGGCCATCCCGCCCTGGGCCGAAGATATCCAAAAAGCCGCCCGGGACGAGGACTCCGGCCCGTCGCCGGGCGCGGAACCGGAACGGCCCATGATGGAGACAACCGAGGCCCGTCCGACCTCGCCGTCGGGAATCGGGATCCCGGAGACGTTGACGCAGAAACCGCTTCCGTTCGGCGAGGAGGAAAGGGCCATGACCGAAATCGAGGAGAGCGAAGAAGAGCGCAGGGAAGAACGGGACGAAATCCCGGCTGAACCCTTCGGCGAAGAGCCGGAGGAACGTCCGCGCCCCGCGGCGCCCGCCCGCGACCGAACCCTCCAGCCTCCTTCGAGATTCAAAACGCGGCTCAAGGCCAAGGTTTTCGACCTCGTTCTTATTGCCGTCTTCTGGGGGCTGGCCGTCTGGCTGGCGGCGCGGTCGATGGAGGTTTCCCTCCTCAAACTCGTCGGGGCGGCCGCCCTTCCGGTCGGCCTGTTCTACCTCATCCTGCTCGTCTCGTACTGGGCCCTGTTCTACTTCTTCCTGGGCGAGACGTTCGGGGACCGGCTGTTCGCATTCGCCGAGGAATAGGCCGACTCCCGCTCCGGCTCCCACTTAAACCCTTGTCCCAGGAAACTCGCGCGCGCCGTCTCGTTTGCGGCGACCGCGTCGGGAGGGCCCTCGACCAGGATCCGGCCCTCGTCGATGATGGTGGCCCTGTCCACGATCCGGAACGTGTCGCGGACGTTGTGGTCGGAAAGGACCATGCCGATCCCATTTTTCTTAAGGCCGCGCAGGATCTTCTGGAGCTCGAGGATGGTCAGGGGGTCGATGCCCGTGAACGGCTCGTCGAGGAGCAGGAATTTGGGGTGGAGGATCAGGGCCCGGCAGATCTCGAGCCTGCGCCGCTCGCCTCCCGATAGGCTGTGCGCGGACTGCCCGGCCAGCGCGGCGAGGCCCATCTCTTCGAGGAGCCCGGAGGCGATCGCCTCCTGTTCGCGTTTGGAGTAAGGAGAAAGCTCGAGTCCGAGCCGCAGGTTGTCCCGGACCGAGGCCTTGAGAAAAACCGACCCCTCCTGGGGGAGGTAGGTCACGCCGAGCCGGGCCCGGATGTAGGTCGGAACCCGGGAGATATCGCGGCCTTCGAGATGGATGGATCCGGCGTCCGGCTTGACCAGGCCGACCATCATCTGAAAAGTAGTCGTCTTTCCGGCGCCGTTGCGGCCCAACAGCCCGATGATCTCCCCGGCCCGGAGCTCGATCGAGACGCCGTCCACGACCCGGCGCCGGTTATAAATTTTGAGGAGATTCTCGGCCCGCAAGACGGCGCTCATGGCCCGCTTATCTTACCACGATTCGCCCGGCCATAAAACGACGAGAGACACGCGGCAATTTTCTATCGGTATCCAAGCTCCGAGGAAAGGGCGAGGGGAGGATGGTGAAGAAGGTCGTATGAGAGACCGAGCGGGCATGGACCGATATGGAGACTTTAGTCTTCATATCGGGAGCGAGGTCTCGAATCGAGTGAAGCTTTCCTCGCCGGGGAAAGCGAACGTGCCTTCAAGCCATCCTGCCCCGAGCCCTTCCGAGCGAAGGCGGGAGTCTCAGGCGATCTTGACCGGAACGGGGAGCAGGAGACGATTCCTCGGGTTGAGACGGCGGATTCGAATCCCGTACAATGGGGACGGCCATGAAAAAAGTCATCAGCGCCTCGCGCCGGACCGACCTGGTCGCTTTCTTCCCGGAATGGCTGTCCCAGGCCTTGCGCTGCGAGCGGGCACGGGTGGTCGGCCCCTCGCCTCGGGTGTTCGAAGCGGACCTGAGGCCGGCCGCCGTCCACAGCATCGTCCTCTGGTCCAAGGACTTCTTAAACTTGATCGGGGACCGGCATGGGCTGCGGAGCGGGCTTTCCAAGTACGACCAGGTCTATCTTCATTTCACGGTCACCGGATTGGGAGGGACCGTTCTCGAGCCGGGCGTCCCCGCGCCGGAGGACGCCCTCGGGCAGCTCGACGCCCTGGTCCGGATCGCGGGCCGGCCAGAACGGGTTTCTCTTCGTTTCGATCCCGTCGTCCACTGGAAGGAGGGCGGGGCCGTCCGGACGAACCGGGGCTTTTTCGACAAAGCGGCCCGGCGCGCGGCGGCGCTCGGCGTCAGGGATATCCGGATAAGCTTCGCCCAGCGCTACGGAAAGGCCGTCAAGCGGTTCGCGCGGGCGGGGCTTGAATTCCTGGGTCCGCCCCGAGAAGAAACGGCCGAGGCGGCCGCCCGAATGGCCTCGACGGCCGCTTCGCTGGGATTGCGGCTCTTCGTCTGCAGCCAACGGTTCCTGACGGACGTCCCCGGCCTCGAAGCCTCCGCCTGCATCGACGGCCGTCTCCTCCAGGAGCTTCACCCCGCCCGAGAGCCGGCCTCGGTTAGGAAGGACCGGAGCCAGCGGCCGGAGTGCGGCTGCACGGAGTCGGTCGATATCGGAAGCTACACCCAGGCTTGCCCTCACTGCTGTCTTTACTGTTACGCCAACCCGCGGCCGTGATAGGGGGGCCGGCCGTCAGATGCCCTGGGAGAGGCGCTCGGCCAGGGCCGGGGGAAGGTTGTTCTCGAGGATCTTTTTCTGGGCCTCGGCGATTTCGTAGTCGAGCCGGTAGAACTTGATCATCCGCGACTCGGTGTCGTAGATGGCGCAGGCGGCCTTCGGGTTCCGGTCGCGCGGCTGGCCGACCGAGCCCGGGTTGATCAGATAGCGGGCGCCCTTTTCGAGCTTGAGCTCGTTGTGGTCGCCCTCGAGGAAGGTGCCCTCGACCTGATGGTCCCGCTCCGCGTAGACGAACGGAAAGTGGGTGTGGCCGAAAAAGCAGAGCGGAGTCTTGATGTGGTCGAAGGCCTCGGCCGCGTCGAACTCGCCGAAGACGTAATAATCCTCGTCGAAGGGCGCGCCGTGGCAGATCGTGATCGAATCGTGGACGACCAGCGGGCCTTTCTTGAGATGCCCCAGGATGACCTGGCTCCGTTTGGCCAGGTGTTTCTTGGTCCAGAGAATGGCCGAAGCCGCGATCGGATTGAAGGTCTGGATCGAGTCCAGGTTGCAGACGGCCTTGTCGTGGTTGCCCCGGATCAGGGTGATCGGCTTCAGGTTGTGGATGCGCTGGATGACGTCGTTGGGAGACGCCCCGTAGCCGACCAAGTCTCCCAGGAACAGATAGTGATCGATCCGCTTCTTCTGGACGAACCTGAGGAGGGCTTGCAGGGCTTCCAGGTTGCCGTGGGTGTCGGTGAAGATGAGGTAGCGCATGGAGTCAATTCCTTTGACTGGAGGCGTCGAACAGACGTTGGGCGTGGTAGGAACTCCGGACGAGCGGGCCCGCCACGGCGCCCTTGAAGCCGAGGCCCAGGGCGAGCTCCCTGATCTCGTCGAACTCGGCCGGGTCGTAGTAGCGAACGACGGGCATGGCCTCCCGGGCGGGCTGAAGGTACTGGCCGACCGTGAGGAAATCGCAACCGGCCGTCCTGAGGTCCTCGAAGGCCTGGACGAGGTCGTCCCGGCTCTCGCCCAGCCCGATGATGAGGCCCGATTTCGTCGTCGCGCCGAGTTTTTTGGCCCGGTTGAGGACCTCGAGCGAACGGCGGTAATTGGCGGCCGGCCTGCCGATCTTGGGATAGACGGCCTCGGTCGTCTCGATGTTGTGGTTGATGAGGTCAGGACCGGCCTCGGCGACCGTCCGCAGGGGTCGGTCGCTGCCGCCGAAATCGGGAATGAGGACCTCGACCTTCACCCCCGGGTTCGCGTCCTTGACGGCCCGGACGGACGCGCCGAAATGGCCGGCCCCTCCGTCGGCGAGGTCGTCCCGGGTCACCGAGGTGATGACGACATAGCGCAGGCCGAGGGCCTTGACGGCCGCGGCCAATGCGCCGGGCTCTTCGGGCCGAGCCGGGGCGGGGACGCCCTTGGCGACGGCGCAGAAGGCGCAGCTTCGCGTGCAGGTCCGTCCCAGGATCAGGAAGGTCGCCGTCCCTTCCGACCAGCATTCGGCGGCGTTGGGGCAGCGGGCGTCGCGGCAGATCGTCTCGAGGCCGTGGCGGTCGAGGATAGCGGAGACGACGAAGAAGGTCCGCCGGCTGGGTCGCTCGATCTTGAGCCAGGAAGGCTTGCGCACCGGACCGGCCGCCCGCGAAATCGGGCGGTCCTCCCTCTGAGCTGTGGTCCTAACGGCGGCCAATGAATTCCGATCGACCGAAGATTCCGACTTGAGAGGCGGGCGTCCGGGCTCAGTAC
>JALHUR010000256.1 GCA_022867325.1 Candidatus Aminicenantota bacterium
GAAATTTTTCTTGCCGACCTTGAGGACGTATTCGGGCTTGGCGCCGAAGTCGATCCGGTAGGAGATGTCCTCGACGCGCTTGCCGTCGAGGTAAACGCCGCCCTGCTGGATGACCCGCTTGGCCTCCCCCCGCGACGGGAAGATTCCGCATTCGGTCATGACCTGGACGAGCGGCGCCTCCTTGGCCCCTCCCGCGAGGCGAACGCCCCTTTCCTGGAGCTCATTCGGCACTTCCTTGTTGCGGAAAACGCGATCGAACTCCGCGGCGGCCTTGTCCCCTTCCTCCGCCCCCCAAAAGTCGGCGATGACCGTCTTGGCCAGCCGCACTTTGAGGTCGCGCGGATTGAGACGGCCCGCGGCCGCCTCCTTCTTCCAATCCTCGATCCGGGCGGCCGGCTCGTCGGTCAGGAGCTCGTAGTAGCGGTACATCAAGGGGTCGCTGACCGACATCAGCTTCCCGAACATCTCGGCCGGCGGTTCTGTGATCCCGACGTAATTCCCGAGCGACTTGCTCATCTTCTCGACGCCGTCCAGCCCCTCGAGCAGGGGCAGGGTGATGACGATCTGGGGTTCCTGGCCGTATTCGCGCTGGATGTCGCGGCCGACCAGGAGGTTGAATTTCTGGTCGGTGCCGCCCATCTCCACGTCGCAGCGGAGGGCGACCGAGTCGTAGGCCTGGTAGAGCGGGTAGAGGATCTCGTGGACCGAGATGGGGAGGCCGGTCTTGTAGCGCTTGGTGAAGTCGTCCCGCTCCAGGATGCGGGCGACCGTGTACTTGGCGGCGAGCTGGATGATCTCGAAGCTGGTCAGCGCGCCCAGCCAGCGCGAGTTGAAGTCGATGATCGTTTTATGCGCGTCGAGGATCTTGAAGACCTGGGCCTTGTAGGTCTCGGCGTTGCGGGCGATCTCCTCGCGGGTCATCGGAGGCCGGGTCGCGTTGCGCCCGGACGGGTCCCCGATCAGCCCGGTGAAGTCCCCGATCAGGAAGATGACGTCGTGACCGAGATCCTGGAAGTGCTTCATCTTGCGGAGGATGACGGTGTGGCCTAGATGGAGATCGGGGGCGGTCGGGTCGAAGCCGACCTTGACCTTGAGGGGTCGGTTCTCCCGGACCGAGCGCTCGAGCTTGGCCCGGAGCTCGTCCTCCTGGATGATTTCGACGCAGCCCTTCTTGATGTACGCGAGTTGTTCGGCGACCGGTTTCATAGCAGCTGATCCTTAACCTGGAATCGGGAGACTGTCCCGGCAAAGCCCCTCTATTATAGAATTTTCCCCTTCCTTTGTGAACGCGAAAGTGAACCCGCCGGCTGAATTACGGCCGCGTGGCTTTTGGCTTACAAATATAGAGCAGCGCGGTATAGATGAGCAGAACGGCCGCGCTTGCCAAGAGGAACCAGCCCGTTTTGATTTTGACGACGTGGTAAGCCACGAGAAAAATAACCATCAGGGCTCCGGTAATTATGGCGCCGTTGATGATCGCGATATTCTTTTCGACGTCTTTCAACGCGAAAAAGAATAACATGGCCCAACTCAACTGGAAGATTCCATACAAGCGCGGAATGAACCCATGATTTTCGGAGAGACCCAGAGCGGGGAGCAGGCGTTCGGGCGCGATGGCAAAGGCCAAAAACCAGAGCAGGAATACGACCATGCCGATCCAGAGAAGATACTTGATACAAGCCGCGTTCTTTGGCATTTCGGCCGCCCTCCCTTAAATATGTCTTAGATATTATATTTATAAGCTATAAAGCCTGCTCGGTCAACCCCGGCGGGTTTGATTTCGAGTTTCTTCCCGCGGTGGCCGCTTTGTTGATTTTCAGGTTTTTCACGACGAAATAGTCCTGGGTGGCGGGGCAGATGAAAAGATCGATGTCGCCGTCGATGTCGCCGACGGCGACCGAATGGCTGAAGTCCGAATGCCGAGGGAGGCGCGAGCTCGTCTCGTCCATGGTCGGCGATGAACATGTCGAGGAGCTTGTCGCCGGTGAAGTCGGCCAGGGCGAAATCCCGTCGAAAAGGTTGGACGGCGCCGTGAAGCAGGATCTTTGAGGATGTCAATCGGACGGGGAGAGGGAGGGCGAAGGAGAGGGGAGGTCATTTTTCTTGAATAGGATGAGCGTGATGAAATAGCCGCCTCCGGGAAGGTCGGGGTTGCGTCCGAACCAGACGCCCAGGCCCGCCTCTTGGAAGGACTGGGAATGGACGTCGCTGAGCTTGATCGTGTCGAGGTCAAGCGTCGCGGCCGTAATGAAATTGACAGTGACCTCGCCCAGAAGCTTCTCCACCGAGGGGGGAGTTTTCAGCCCGGCCTTCTTTTCGGAGTAATAGCGAGCGACCCTATCCGCCTCGGGCACGAAAACAAGGGGATCGAGTCCGCCCGCGGCGCGGGCGTTGTTGATCTGTTTCTTGAGGCCCGCCTCGGCTTCCCCGGCCGAAACGGGGACGATCGATCGCACGAAATCCTGGGTCAGGAAATAACCTTTATCGGGCTCGTAGACGACGCCGACCCCGACCCGGTCGTATTCGGGCCTGAGGATCTCGCCCTTGTGTTGCGGGCTGTCCATGAGGGCCTTGTGGATGAAGTCGGGCACAAAGGTCTCGGAGAAGGCGACATTCTCGCCGCCGATCTCGAAAAAAAATCCCGACTCGGTAAGTCGGTCGCCCAGGGTTTTCCCGGACGGGGAAAAATGGGAGAGGCTTCCCGTCGCGGCCATATCACGGCTGTGGCCGCGGGCCAGCTCCGAGAGATCCGGGGACAGCTCGAGGGCGTTGAGGCCGCGGCTCTCCCTTTCGGCGTTGAGGAGCTCGTAGATGCGGGCCTCGATGAACGCCGCCATGGCCGGATTGTCTTGGGGAGGCGAGCCGGCGGCGAAGAACTATCCCAGGATGGCGACGATCGGCGCCGCGGCCGAGATCCGGCTCAGCAGGAAAACTCCCATATGTCCGACCGTCCTCATCCCAACACCTAAGCATATTTTATGCCATGACCGCCACCTTGGAAAAGGCGGCCTTTCGGGTCCGGATGCCGGTTTGGGAGCGCCGGCGTAAAGAGTTCTTACATCGAGGATCGCTGGTCTACAAGGCTCACTTCACCCCGCGGTTCATTTCGTCTTTCCCTGGGCCGTGTTGGAATATAAGGAATTGCCGACCGAGTTGAACGCCCTGACCCGGTACTTATAGAACGTCCGGGCGTCAAGCCCTTGGTCCTGATACGTTTGGACATTGGCTTGAGTCCCGGCAATCTTCGTCCATTTCCCGCCAACGCTTTTTTTGCGCTGGACCTCGAAGCCCGATTCGTTCTTCGAGCGGTCTTGCCATTTCAGCCGGATCTTGTTCGCCGACAAGGCCGTTACAGCCAATTGGCCGGGGTTTATGGGAACCGGCGGGCGCTCGCACGTTCCTTTCAAATAGAATACTTCACAATCCGAATCATAGACGTCTCCCATGAAATCCCAAAAACCATAATGAATGGAGAACGAGGGACCCACCGTAAAAAAACGGGACCCGTGGAACCACCAAATGCCGGTCATTTTTTGAGCCGTTTCCACAAATTTCCCGGTGTAATTATTGGTATAAACCAGCAGGCCATCTTCCATGAGAGGTTTTAGCTTATACGTCACGTGAACGAAATCATGCCCATCGACGTCGATATTGGCGAAATGCAAAGATTCGGAATGAGGCATGGGAAGAGGGGTTGAAAACTTTCCCGAAATATTGTTGGCGTAATATAAATGAGGCGACCATACCGGCCCCGTATCGTCATGGTAGATGACATGAGCGTTTCCGAGGCTGTCGACCGCTATGCTTGGGGCGTAAACGGATGGACTATCTTTTTTATTTTGGACAACAACAACAGGCTTAATCAAATCGCCCCTTCTGTTGTGAGTGTAAGATATTCTGTTTGTATCCCTCCCCGAGGTGGCAAAGACGATATGGAAATACCCGTCTCCATCAATTCTAGAATCATAACCCTCAATAGATTGTTCGCCCGGGTCGAGGGCAAGCTGAGGAACACTCCACTTTCCGGTTGATTTATTCATGATTATAAGATAATGTCCCGAAACCCCGCGATAGGACCATGATTTAAACGAAACGTACGGCTGATTATCGGGACCAATATGGATAAGCGGATCTAATGGCGCGAAGGAGATGGGCTCGTTAGGATCTGCATCCCCATCAACAATAAGGGAGGGAGCATCAAAGCTGCCCTTGGCATTGGAGGCGTAGTACAATTCATGGCCGAAGGTGCTGTACGTGCTCATCCTCCTGCAGAAAACAATGTGGGCGGATCCTTTGGAATCAACGGCGATAGCGGGATCCATTGAATACCAGGCAGCGGATACCGGGATTTTTTGGGGGCTGCAAAATGAGCCCGTTCTGTTGTTTGAATAAAAAATATCGGAGGTGAGTCCGTCGGGAGCCCCTTTCCGGTAGTAATAACCGGCCCACGCGATGTGGGCGATCCCATTATTATCCACCGCGATCGCCGTCTGGGTCTCGAGCCGGTTCTTGTTCCTGGAGATGTTGACGGGTTTCTCAAACTTGACCCCTTTGTCCGGTTGAAAGGCCCGAGCCGCCCAACATACGGAGATCAACGGAACTAAAGCCAAAAACAACCGAAAAAGGCCTTTTTTGGCAGACATAATCCCTCCTCTCCCCGGAATCACAAAAAATTATGTGTAGAAGAAGAATCTCCTCTCATGATCACGATGGAATGATACTTCCGGCCGCGCGTCGGTGTCAATAACTTGAACCGGCTCTTAAGCCCAGGGAGAGACGCGGTTCCGGCAGCGGGCGAGAAGGATCAAAAAGGTGTTACAATTCACGCTCAATCCAAAATAATAAGGTACGCTGGAGGATGTCTATGAGACAACGCTTCAAATTCGTGGGGCTGCGGCCGGTTCGCTACGCCCTGGCGCTCACCGCTCTGGGGCTCGTAGCTCCGCTCGTCGGAGCGCAGCCGAAGATCACTTCTCCCCAATAATTCTTCGGGTACGAGCTCGGCAGCGACCGCAAGATCGCGCGCTGGGACCGAATCGTCGACTATTTCGGGCGCCTGGAGAAAGAAAGCGACAAGCTCAAAGTCGTCGCCATGGGACCCTCGACCGAGGGGCATCCCTTCCTGCTCGTCATCGTCTCCTCTCCCGCCAATCTCGCCTCCCTCGACCGGCTGAGGGAGATCAACGCCAGGATCAGCGACCCGCGGGGCATCGCCGAGCCGGAGATCAAAGACCTGGTGGCTCAGGGCCGGGCGGTCGTCTGCC
>JALHUR010000257.1 GCA_022867325.1 Candidatus Aminicenantota bacterium
AGAGGAGACCACATGTCCATCATGAAAGCAGAGGGCCGATCCGGGCTAAGGATTATCGGGCGGGTATTCGTCCTCATCCACCTGGCGATAGCCTTGGGAACTGGCCTCCAGGCCCAGGATAAGGCGATCGCGAAGAAGCTGCAGGGATTCGACGCCACCATGGCCAAAATCCTCAAGGACTGGAACGCGCCGGGAATCGGCGTTGGGATCGTGTCCGGCGACAAGCTCGTTTTCGCCAAGGGCTACGGCTATCGCGACTACGAGAAAAAGCTGCCCTTCACCCCTACGACGCTTTGCCAGATCGCATCCAACACCAAGCTGTTCACGGCGGTGGCCGCGGGCATGCTGGTCGATGAAGGGAAACTGACCTGGGATAAACCGGTGCGGGACTCCGTGCCCTCTATTCAGTTTTATAACAACGATCTTAACAACACGGTCACGCTCCGCGACATGCTGGCCCACCGCACGGGCATCACCCGGCACGACACGATCTGGTACAAATCGGACGATACGCGCAAACAGCTTTTCGATAAAGTCAAATACCTGGAGCCCCAGGAGCCTCTTCGACAGACCTTTCTCTATAACAACTTGATGTACGCCGCCGCGGGGTACATCATCGAGCTCCAGTCCGGCAAGAGGTGGGAGGAGTTCGTCCGCGACAGGATCTTCAAACCCCTGGAGATGACGAGCACCGTCTACTCCATCGCCGACATGCTGAAACAGCCCGACTTCGGCGTGCCCTTCACCGAGAAGCGGGATACGTTCGAGATCTACAAGATCCCCTACTACGAGGATATCGGGGGCGTGGCGCCCTGCGGCGCGATCATCTCCAATATCCAGGACATATCCCGCTGGCTCGTCGCCCTGATGAACGACGGCCGATACGGGGGGAAGCAGGTTCTTCCCTCATCCGTGCTCAAGGCTACGCTGGAGCCGGCCATCGCGCTGCCCAACACGGCCGCGGAAGTCCGCGGGTACTGGGAAATCCTGAATTCCGCCTATGGGATGGGACGGCAAACGGCCTCCTATCGAGGGCGCCTCCTGACCTTCCACGGCGGGGACCTTCCCGGATTCCACTCCCAGGTCTCCTTCTTGCCTCGCGAGCGGATCGGCGTCCTCGTCTTCGTCATCGGCAATCACTGCGCCAGCCTCTACAACACCATCAGCTATAACGTCTATGAGCGGTTGCTGGGAATGGATCAGACGCCCTGGAGCGATCGCCTGCTCGAGATACGGCTTAAAGGCAAGAAAGCGGGCAGCGAGGCCCGGGCCAAGGCCGGCGCGGACCGGGTCCCGAACACGAAACCCTCCCATCCGATCCAGGACTACGCGGGCGAGTACGAACATCCCGCCTACGGCGTCCTAAAAGTCGGGATGAAGGACGGGCGGCTCCAGATGGACTTCCACAAAATCGTACTCCCGCTGGACCACTTCCACTACGACCGTTTCGAAACGCCCGACGACGAAACCTACGGCCGGACCGCGATCAACTTTTTGACCAATCCCCAAGGGGATGTCGACAAGGCCGTCATTTCGCTCGACGAGGCGGAGGTCACCTTCGTCCGCAAGCCTGAGACGCTCGACCCCAAGATCCTTGGCCAGTTGGCCGGGACTTATGAAACCCCGACCGGTTACAAATTCCAAGTGGTTCTCAAGGAAGACGGCGGGCTGTTCCTCGTCTTCCCCGGACAGCCCGAAGAGAGGCTGATCCCCTACAAGGGCCTCAAGTTCCACATCAAGCTTTTCTCCGACGTGATCTTCGAGTTCGTCATGGAGAACGGCCAGGTCAAGGCCCTCAAACAGAGAGACCCTTCCGGGGAGTATGTTTATATAAGGAAGTAGCCGGCGCACGTCCGCCTCCGATAATTCCGCGATAATTCGGGGGACACATCACTTAATTCATATATCCACGGAATTAAGTGATGTGTCCCCCGAATTCCTCCGGCAAATTGACTTGGGGAGGGAGTCCTTGCTATTATTTGGATTCACTCAAAGGAAGGCTCGAAGGATTCGCTTATGATCGAACGTTACACCCGTCCCGAAATGGGCGCCGTCTGGACCGAAACCAACCGCTACCGGAAGTGGCTCGACGTCGAGATCGCCGTCTGCGAGGCCTGGGCCAGGCTGGGCAAGATCCCGGCCGCCTCGCTACGACGCATCAAGGCCCGGGCCGGCTTTAGCGCCGCCCGGATCGACGCCATCGAGCGCGTCGTCAAGCACGATATCATAGCCTTCCTGACCTCGTTGGCCGAGAAGGTCGGCCCCGATTCGCGCTACATCCACCTCGGCCTGACCTCTTACGACGTCGTCGACACGGCCCTTTCCCTCCTCATCAAGGAATCCCTCGCGAAAATCCGCCGCGACCTCGTCGCCCTCCGCAAAATCATCAAATCCCAGGCCCTCAAGCATAAAATGACGCCGACGATCGGCCGGACCCACGGCGTCCACGCCGAACCGATCACCTTCGGGTTCAAGCTCCTCGTCTGGCACGAGGAGGTCGGCAGCCACATCGACCGCGTCGACCGCGCCCTGGCCGTCATCAACGTCGGCCGCATCTCGGGCTCGGTCGGGACCTACATCCACCTCGACCCGCGCGTCGAGACGATCGCCCTGCGCCGGCTCGGCCTGGCCCCGGCCCGGGTCTCGACCCAGGTCCTCCAGCGCGACCGCCACGACGAGGTTCTGTCGGCGCTGGCCCTGCTCGCCTCCTCGCTCGAGAAGTTCGCCGTCGAGATCCGCCACCTCCAGCGGACCGAGGTCCTCGAGGTCGAGGAGCCTTTCACCAAGGGCCAGAAGGGCTCGTCCTCGATGCCCCACAAGAAGAACCCGGTCCGCTGCGAGCGGATCTCGGGCCTGGCCCGGATCGTCCGCTCCAACCTCCAGGTCGCCCTCGAAAACATCCCGCTCTGGCACGAGCGGGACATCTCCCACTCTTCGGCCGAGCGGGTCATCATCCCCGACTCGTTCATCCTGACCGACTACATCCTGGCCGAGACGGCCGATATCATCCGCAACTGGCGCGTTCACCCCCTCCGGATGCGGGCCAACATCGACGCGACCCGGGGCCTGGTCGTCTCCCAGGCCGTTCTGCTCGCCCTGACCAGCAAGGGAATGACCCGCGAGGAGGCCTACGCCGTCGTCCAGGCCTCGAGCTTCAAGGCCTGGGAGGAAGGGCTCGATTTCCGCGATCTCGTCGCCGCCGACCCCAAGGTCCGCAAGCTCCTGACTGAACCCGAGCTCCGGGCCTGCTTCTCCCTCGCCCCCTACCTGGGGAAAATCGACGCCATATATAAAAAGGTGTTCCGATGAAAGTCAGAATCCTCGTCTCCTTCAAGAACAGCGTCCTCGACCCCCAGGGCCAGACCGTCAAGAACGCCCTGCTGACCCTGGGCTACGGCTTCGTCAAGGACGTCCGGCAGGGCAAGGTCTTCGAGCTCGACCTGGAAGGGATCGACGAAGCCGAAGCCCGCCGCCTCATCCCCGAGATCGCCGACAAGGTCTTGGCCAACCCGATCATCGAGAAATTCAGCTGGGACATCATGCCATGAGGTTCGGCGTCGTCGTCTTTCCCGGGTCCAACTGCGATTCCGACACGCTCCACGCCCTGCGCGACGTCCTGAACCAGGACGCCGTCTTCCTCTGGCACAAGGACCACGACCTCAAGGGCGTCGACTGCGTCGTCCTCCCGGGAGGGTTCGCCCACGGCGACTACCTGCGCTCGGGCGCCATCGCCAAGTTCTCGCCCCTGATGCGCGAGGTCGGCGAGCACGCCGCCCGCGGCGGCCTCGTCCTGGGGATCTGCAACGGCTTCCAGGTCCTGCTCGAGCTGGGGCTCCTGCCCGGCGCCATGCTCCGCAACAAGAACCTCAAGTTCCTCTGCCGGTTCGTGACTCTGCGCGTCGAAAACGAACGGACGGTCTTCACCAACCGCGCCCGCAAGGGCCAGGTCCTGCGCATCCCGATCGCCCATTTCGACGGGAATTATTACGCGCCGCCCAAGGTCTTGGACGACGTCGAGCGGAACAGCCAGGTCGTCCTCCGCTATGCCGACGAGCAGGGGCGTCTGACCGAGGAGGCCAACGTCAACGGCTCGATGCGATCGATCGCCGGGCTCGTCAACAAGGCGGGGAACGTCATGGGCCTGATGCCCCACCCCGAGCGGGCCGCGGAGGCCCTGCTGGGCGGGACGGACGGCCGCGTCATCCTCGAATCCGTCATCCGGGGCCGCGCGAGTTGAGCGCCGAACAAAGGACCGCCATGATCGACGACCGGATCCTCAAGGACCACAACCTGACCCGCGACGAGTTCAAGCTCATCGTTAAGCTGGTCGGCCGCGAGCCGAACCTAACCGAGCTCGGCATCTTCTCGGTCATGTGGTCCGAGCACTGCGGCTACAAGAGCTCGCGCGTCCACCTCAAGAAGCTCCCGACCAAGGGGCCCGCCGTCATCCAGGGGCCGGGCGAGAACGCCGGCGTCCTGGATATCGGCGACGGCCTGGCCGTCGTGTTCAAGATCGAGTCCCACAACCACCCCTCGTTCATCGAACCCTACCAGGGCGCGGCGACCGGCGTCGGCGGCATCCTGCGCGACATCTTCACCATGGGCGCGCGGCCGATCGCGGTTATGGACTCGCTCCGCTTCGGCCCGCCCGACCAGCCCAAAAACCGCTCGATCATGGAGGGCGTCGTTTCGGGGATCGCCGGCTACGGGAACTCCTTCGGCGTCCCGACCGTGGGCGGCGAGGTCTATTTCGACGCCGGCTACGCCCAGAACCCCCTGGTCAACGTCTTCTGCCTCGGCCTGGTCCAAAAAGACAAGATCTTCTACGCCAAAACCGATGGCGTCGGAAACGCCGTCCTCTACGTCGGCGCCAAAACGGGACGGGACGGCATCCACGGCGCGACCATGGCTTCGGCCGAGTTCGGCAAGGAGACCGAGCACAAGCGGCCCAACGTCCAGGTCGGCGATCCCTTCAAGGAGAAGCTCCTGCTCGAGGCCTGCCTGGAAGCCATGGAGCGCGGCCTGATCGTCGGCATCCAGGACATGGGCGCGGCCGGCCTGACCTGCTCGACCTCGGAGATGGCCGCCAAGAGCGGGACCGGGATCGAGGTCGACCTCGACCTCGTCCCCCAGCGCGAGGCGGGCATGACGCCCTACGAGATCATGCTCTCCGAGTCCCAGGAGCGGATGCTCATGGTCGCCCGGCCCGAGCGGGTCGCGGATGTCCAGGCTATCTTCGCTAAGTGGGACCTGGACGCCGTCGTCATCGGCAAGGTTGTCGAGGGCGGCCGGCTCAAGGTCCGCTTCCACGGCGATGAGGTCATCGACCTTCCCGTCGACGCCATCGTCAACCTCTGCCCGGCCTACAAGCGTCCCAGCGTCAAGCCCAAGCCGGCCAAGGCGGCCGGGAAAGGCGCCCCCGTTTCCCTCCCCGACAATTTCAGCAAGGCTTTCCTCAAGCTCCTGGCCTCGCCGACCATCGCCGACAAGGAATGGATCTTCCGCCAGTACGACCACATGGTCCAGACCAACACGGCCTTCCTGCCCGGCGCGGACGCGGCCGTCCTCCGGCTCAAGGGGAGCCGCCGCGCCCTGGCCGCTTCGCTCGACGGCAATTCCCTCCACACGCGGCTCGACCCCAAGACGGGAGGCGCCGCCGCCGTCGCCGAGGCCTGCCGCAACCTGGCCTGCGTCGGGGCCCGTCCGATCGGCGTCACCAACTGCCTCAACTTCGGGAATCCCGAGAAGCCCGAGGTCATGGGCCAGTTCGAGGCCGTCATCGAGGGCATGATCGAGGCCTGCAAGGCGTTTGCCATCCCGGTCACGGGCGGGAACGTCAGCTTCTACAACGATACCGAGGGTACCTCGATCAACCCGACGCCCGTCCTGGGAGTCGTCGGCATCATCGAGGACATCGACAAGGCCGTCCGGCCCGGCTTCAAGGCGGCGGGCGACGTCGTCGTCCTGCTCGGCGAGACCAAGGACGAGATCGGCGGCTCCGAGTACCTCAAGGCCGTCCATGGTCGCGAGGACGGACCCGCGCCGCGCTTGGACCTGGCCGTCGAGAAAAAGGTCCAGGAGCTGTGCCTCGAGGCCGCCGGCCTGGGACTTCTCCAATCGGCCCACGACCTTTCGGAGGGCGGGCTGGCCGTCGCGCTGGCCGAGTCCTGCTTCCACGGCCGCAAGGGTCTCGGCTGCGTCGTGGACCTCGAAGCCGGGCTCCGCCCCGACGCCCTCCTCTTCGGCGAGAGCCAGTCCCGGATCGTCGTCTCTCTCCGGCCCACCGACCTCAACCGTCTGCTCGAGTTGGCCCGCGAGCGGAAGGTCCGGGCGGCCGCGATCGGCAAGGTCTACGGCGAGTCCATCGTCCTGAGCCAGGCCGGAAAGAAGCTCGTCGACGTCACGGTCCGCGAGGCCTTCAAGGCCTGGAAGAACGCCATCCCCGACCTGTTCAAGATCCATGCGTAAGCCCCTCGTTCTCGCCGCGGTCGTTCTCCTGGCGGCCGCCGTGACGCCGGCCTTCGCCGGCCTCACCCTGAGCCTCCGCCTCGCGGGCGGACCCGGCTACCTCGCCCTCAAGGACGCCAACACGGTCCTCAAGGACTGGGAGACCTGGCAGATCAAGCAGGTCGAGAGCAACAAGAAATACGCCTTGGAAGAGGATAAGGTCGGATCGTTTCACGGCGCCGTCGACTTCGACGCCGAGCTCATCCTGGGACTCGGCCGCCATTTCGCGCTGGGCGTATCGGCCGGAGCGCTCTACGCTTCCCTGTCCGAGAAGAGCGCGTTCGTGACCGTCGCCAAGCCGGCCGGAACCTACACCTATGCCCATTCCATGACGGCCAGCGCCTTCCCCGTTATTGTCTCCGGCTATGGCATGCTGCCCCTGAGCGCAAAACTCACCCTATACGTCAAAGCGGGAGCGGGCCTCATCTGGGGAAAGATCGTCGAGCGGGAGGCCTCCAAGCTCAAAACAAGCGAGACCTATAGCTATCCCGCCTATCAGTCGGCCGCATCGAGGGGAAAAATCCTGGCCGCCGGGGCCGGCCTCAGTTTCGCCGTCGACGACAACCTGTCCTTTTTCTTAGAGGTCTCCGGCCGCAAGGCCGAGCTGACCGATTTCGACGGCGAAGCCAAGGGCGGCTTTAAGGGCGCCCTCTATTCCTTCGAGCAGTACGATACAAAGCTCAGGTACTGGCAGCGGCGGTTCGAAGTCATGGAGCACTCGCCCCAAGGGTCCATTTTCCGCAATCAAGGCAAAGCTAAAATCGATTTCAGCGGATTCTCGACCAAGCTCGGCCTTGCGCTGAAATTTTAACTCCGCGCGAGGGGGATACCATGGACGAGATCGTCTTCACCAGCCCGAAAAAGAGCGGACGGATCGCCGTGTTCCTGTCGGGACGAGGAACGAACTTCAGGGCCATCCACGACGCCATCCGGGCGGGGACAATCAACGCCGAGATCGCCCTCGTCCTCAGCAACGTCGAGACGGCGCCGGGCCTGGCGACGGCCCGCGAGCGGGGCCTCGAGGCGCTCTGGCTCAACCCCAAGTCGTACCCGACCCGCGAGGACTACGACACGGCCCTGCTGGCCGAGGTCCAAAAGCGAGACATCGACCTCATATGCCTGGCCGGCTACATGAAGATCGTGACCCCCCTCCTCTGCCGGGCCTTCGTCCACCGGATCATGAACATCCACCCGGCCCTCCTCCCCGCCTTCCCCGGCCTCCACGTCCAGCAGAAAGCCATCGACTGGGGCGTGAGATATTCGGGCGCGACCGTCCACTTCGTGGCCGAGGAGGTCGACATGGGGCCGATCATCCTCCAGGCCGTCGTGCCCGTCCTCCAGGACGACAGCGAGGAGACTTTGAGCGCGCGCATCCTCGAGCAGGAGCACAAGATCTACCCCGAGGCCGTCCGGCTCTTCTTCGAGGGGCGGATCGAGGTCCGCGGCCGCCGCGTCTACTTCCGCTGAGGGCGGAAAACCGAGGTCCGCTTCTAAGCAAGTCAACCCCTCGACTCCCCGCCTTTCAGGGTGGGGCTTAGCGTCGGCGAACGGGTCAAGGTCCCGGACCAGGCCGGAAAAGCGTTGATGTCGGGGCCGCCGGGCTCCCCCGCTCCAACCCGCAACGTTCTAAGGCCAACAGGGTCAGCGCAGCAGGGCGTTGAAGAAAAGCTTGAAGGTCCCGTGAGTCTGGCTCCGGTGCTGGGCCCGGAACCCGATGAGGATCACCCGTCCCTTGCCCAGCTCGGCGGAAACCATGGCCGCCTTTTTGGACAACCGCTTCTCCCCGATGAGCCAGCCGCTCTGCAGGATGTCCCGGTCGGTATATCGCACGATCGTCTCATAGCGTTCGTTGTGCTGGCTGGGGACGATTTCGAAGGCCGGGCTGGACCAGAAAAGAACCAGTCCTTCGGCCGGCATCCCGTAAGCCAGCGGGTGGGAGTTATCGAAGGTCGCCTTGAGGGTCGAGCCGGGGCAAAAGAACTCCTTCGAGCTTGTTCCGTCCGTGACATCCCGAACGCTCAGCCCGAGTTTCTCGATGGCGAAACTCGACGCCTCGCCCAGCGTCACTAGAGTCCCTCCCTTTTCCACGAACGCTCTCAGCGCCTCGACGCCCTCTTTCCCGAAACCGCTCCTGTACTCGGGCGGATAGGCCGGCGGGGGGCCGCCGTAGGACTCGGGTTTCTCGCCGGTGATCATGCCCGCCGAGTCGTGAGGCAGGATGATGACGTCGTATTTCACGTTGAGGCCGCCCCGCTTGATCTCGGCGTCCATCACGATCGTGTAGGGGAAGGCGAATTGCTCCAGGAGGAAACGGGTCCAGCCTTCGTCGATATTGCCGCCCCAATAGCGCTGATACATCCCGGCGCGCATCCTCCGGACTCCGTGGATTCCTTCCGTGGGGAGGGCTTCAAGCGTCCTGAAGTCGACGCCCGTCAGCTTGGCAGTTTCCTCGAGGACGGCCTGCGGGCCGCCGGCGACGATGAAATCTCCGGGCCGGAGGGCGGATGGGGGGGTCGGTTTGTCGACGCGCCGGACCGCGACCCCTTTATCGAGCAGAAGATTGACGGCCTTGAAGCCGGCGTTCAGCCGGCCGTCGAGCACGAATCCCGCGCCCCCAGCCTCGACCCGTCCGATCATCGGGACGTCTTCGTTCAACGTTTGAAAATCCCCGCCGATCCTCTCGTCAACCGGGACAACATGGACTCCCATAAACTCGGCCATGGTGTGCGTCGCCGTATCGTAGGGCCGGAGGGGGGAGCCGTCTTTGTCCCGCGTCCATTCATTGTCGACATAGAGGGTCCGGCCGAGGAGGTTCCGGATCAATCCCATCTTGGGCTGCGCCAGGGAGATCAGGAAAGAGCCTTCCGGATAGACGACACCCCCGGCGATGAATTCTTTCCCGGCCCGCTGGATCTCGATCCCGGAGAGCCGCAGCGTATTGATCATCTTGCGGGCCGTCAGGGGATCGTGTTGCGCGGCGGGGACGATATAGGCCGCGGGCTTGCCCTGAGCGCCCCGATCCGTCTGTCTCTTGGCCTTCTGGTAGGCGTTCCAGAGCACGGTCTCCCTGTTTCTGGCCGCGATATCGAGGAGCGCCCAGGCGGCGATCTTCTGCTGTTCGACGATGTCGCGGAGCTTCCACCAGCCGCCCGGCCACGGATTCGGGAACGTCGACTGGGCCTCATACTCGGGAAACTGCCAGGCGTCTCCGCGCAACTGCTCGGGATGGACGTAAAGGGGGGTTGCCAGGTTCGCGCCGGCCGACTCGGTCAGCATCCCGGCGATATTATGGAAAGGGGCGATCCAGTGCCAGCCGAAGTGGCCCCAGCCGGGGAACTGGGCGGCGTTGAGAATCCCGGCCTTACCCGCCTCTTCAAGCCGGTAGGCGATGTGGGCGCCGTACCAGCTGTGTTCGCGCCAGATGAGCGGGTCGGCGTGGGGACGAATGGGCTCGCCGTAGGGAGGACCATAGAGGCGGGCTCCGTAGCCTCCCATATGATGATGGTCAAGGTAGGCCTGAGGGATCCACTCCCTGAACAATATCCTGGCGGCGTACGAGGATTCGGCCAGGTTGATGAAGTCGGCGTCGCGGTTGTTGTCGTGGCCGGCGTACTTATGGTAAAGCCAGGGCGGGCTGGTGCCTTCGTATTCCGTGCCCAGGGTTTTATTATACCAGTCGGTGACCATGATCTGGCCGTCCGGGTTGAAGCTCGGGAACATAAGGAAAATGACATTGTCCAAAATGCGCTGCGTCTCTTCATCGGCGCGGCTCACGAGGTCATAGGCGAGCTCGGGCGCCATCTGGGTGCCCCC
>JALHUR010000258.1 GCA_022867325.1 Candidatus Aminicenantota bacterium
CGCCGAAAAAATTCCCTGATTCCCGATCCCCCGTTCCTGTCAAGACCTGACCCCCCCCCCTCTTGACATATTGACGATTCAATCGTATATTAGCCGCATGGCCCCGTGGCCACGTAATTACGGCGCGATCAAATGATCAAAAGAATCCTTCACCCCTATCTGATCCGTGATGCCGGATATTATCCCATCGTCATCCTCACCGGACCGCGTCAATCCGGGAAAACGACTCTAGCCAAAGCCGCCTGTCCCGACTATGAATATGTTTCTCTCGAGGATACCGAGACTCGAGCCTTCGCCCAGGAGGATCCTAAAGGCTTTTTCGCCCGGCATCCGGGCCCGGTCATCTTCGACGAAGTCCAACGCGTTCCGGAACTTTTCTCGAACCTGCAAACTGCCGTCGACCGGGATGCCGCGCCCGGGCGATTCGTTTTGACCGGCTCCCACCATTTTCTATTGATGAAGGAAGTTTCGCAGTCCCTGGCCGGCCGCGGCGGCGTGCTTCACCTTCTCCCTTTTTCGCGGGCCGAGCTGGACGGGCGAACACAAAACGAGCCGGGAGATCCACGCGCGTTATTCTTGAACCGCGGCCCGCGCTCGGATTTATGGGAGACGATCCGGACCGGTTTCTATCCGCGGATCCACGACCGGAAAATCCCGCCCGAGGTGTGGTTGGCCGATTATGTCCAAACCTATATCGAGCGGGACATCCGGAGCCTTGTCAATATCGGCGACCTGGACCGGTTTGAACGGTTCTTGGGCCTGGCTGCGGGCCGCCTCGGGCAGATCGTCAACGCCTCCTCGCTGGCTTCGGACGCGGGGATTTCGGTGGATACCGCCCGCCGCTGGCTGTCGATCCTGAAAACGAGCTTCATTCTCTTCACCCTCTCGCCGCACCATCGAAATTTCGGCAAGCGGCTCATTAAAAGCCCCAAGCTGTATTTTTTCGATACGGGATTGGCTTGTCATCTGCTCCGCGTCCGCTCGCGGGATCAGCTGGAAACCCATCCGTTGCGGGGCGCGCTCTTCGAGAATTTCATCGTCGCGGAAACAGCCAAAGCATATTACAATCACCGGCGGACGCCGCCCCTCTATTTTTGGCGAGACCGTACCGGCCACGAAGTCGATCTCCTCGTTGAGGAGGGCGCCGATCTGTACCCGATCGAAATCAAGTCGGGCGCCTCGGTGACGAGCGACATGACGGAGGGACTCCGCTGGTGGGGCAGCCAATCCGGAACCCCCCAAGATTGCGCCCTGTTGATCTACGGAGGAGAAGACGCGGCGACCCGCAACGGCATTGCCGTCCGGCCCTGGTTCTCGATCTAGGCGGGCAAGGCCCCCCAAGTAATCCATCCAGGTCGAATAAAGTCGAAGCTGGCCATCCACAAACAAGCCAACCTGATCTAAAGCCCCTTATGAAAGGCCATTATATAATAATAGTTGACTCCTGAACAAGGCCATAATGATCATCAGATACGTTCCCCTATGGAAGTGGCTCTTGGAGCGGTCCTGCCGACGTCGGCCCCTTCCTGGAACGGCCGCAGGACGCCGCACTGCTGACCCGCGACAACCTGGATGAGCTCCTGCAGGGGTGACGAATCAGGCGCACGCTAACGACATGTCCTGCCGTATCGGGGGCTGACCCCCACGGTTGAATTTGGGGGTTGCCAAAACGCCGGGCTTCCTTTATAATGTGATTAGTAATAACATGATTTGGTTTAAAGTATGTGAATAGGAGCTGCATATGGACGGGCGCGGCATCAAAAGGATCATCGTAGAGCAAAGGGAGGAGGTCGAATTCCTCCTCAATAGCGGGCCGGTGATCGAGCGCGAGCTATCGATCGACCGCGCCTTCTCCCATCCGAACGCCGTCGTCATCATGGGGCCGCGCCGGGCGGGAAAATCGTTTCTCGCCCTTCTTTCCGTCAGGGAGCGGCCCTACGGCTATGTTAACTTCGACGACGAACGGCTCGACCCCGCAAAGGAGAGCTTGAACGAGATCCTTCGGAGCATCTATGAGATTTACGGCGAAGTAAACTTCCTTGTTTTTGACGAAATCCAGAACGCACCGGGCTGGGAGGTTTTCGTCAGCCGGCTGCGCCGGACCAAGAGAATTATCGTCACCGGCTCGAATTCCCGTCTCCTCTCGAGGGACTTATCGACCCGCTTGACGGGCCGGCACTTGGATTTCACGCTCTTCCCTTTTTCTTTCAGAGAGCATTTGCGTCTGAAGGGGCGCTCCTGGCCTCTCCCCGAGGTCATCACGACGGCCCGCGAGGCCGAGCTCCGAAGGGACCTCGACGATTACATCCGCGACGGCGGCTTTCCCGAGGTCCATAAATTCGGGCGGTCGATTCTGAAAACCCTCTACGAGGATGTCCTCCATAAAGACATCGTCTTTCGATACAAGATCCGAAAGACCGCGCCGTTCCGGGATCTGGCCCGGCTTCTTTCGTCCCAATACGGGCGGGAGTACACCCACGCCCGCATCAGGTCCGCCGTCGGCATCCGGGACGTCCATACCGTCTCCAAGTTTCTGGATTATCTTGTCTCGGGATTTCTCTTTATCGTTTTGGAGCGGTTTTCTGTCAAGCTGAAGCAGCAGCTTCTTTCGCCCCGGAAAATCTACAGCATCGATTCGGGGATGCTCGCCGCGACGGCGTTCATGATCTCGGAGGACCGAGGCCGGATCTTGGAGAATCTCGTCGCCGTGGAACTTGTCCGTCGCAAACACTACC
>JALHUR010000259.1 GCA_022867325.1 Candidatus Aminicenantota bacterium
ATCGGACGCTACGGGGAGGAAATCGCACGGCTCGACCTCGAACGGCTCCAGGTCGTCCTGGGCGCCGAAGTCAAGAAAGCCTATTACCGGGTTCTCTTCCGGCTCAGGACGATCGCGCTCCTCGAGACGAATAGGGCCCTGCTCGATCGGGTCCTCGAGGCGGCCCGGATGAGATACGAAGCCGGAAACGTTCCTTACCTGGACGTCCTGAGGGCGGGGGTGGAGAAAGTCAAGGCCCGCAACGACCAGATCGAAAGATCAAGGATCTCGCCGCCGATAAGATTCGCCTCAACCTCCTGCTCGGGCGTCAGGGGAACGAACCGCTCGATCTCCTCTCGGCCTTTTCCTTCGCCCCGCTCGAGAAAGACCTGGCCTCCGTCCGGAGCGAGCTTATGGCGGCCAGCCGCACGATCCGGATCGAGACGGTTCGTCGCGATCAGGCCGCGGCCGGCCTGGTCCTGTCCAGAAAAAACCTCCTCCCCGACTTATCGGTGGGCCTGTATCTGCCGAGCGTCAGGACCGGCGCCTGGGGTTTCGAGCTCAGCCTGTCGCTCCCCTTCGTCTGGAAGAACGGACGGCGCGGCGAGACGCTCGAGGCCGAGGCCAGGTCCGAGATCTCATCAATCGCGGCGGCCGCCGTCCGGACCCGGGTCGCGGCCGGGATCGAGAGCGCCTTCGCCGGCCTCAAGGCGGTCGAGGAGCAAGTCCGCCTGTTCGAAGAGAAACTCCTGGACGATGTCGCGCGCCAGATCGAAGCGGGCCTGGCCGATTACAGAATCGGGCGGCTGGACAGCCTCGGCCTGATCGACCTCTACCGAACGGCCGCCGAGGCCCGCGCCGAATACTGGCGGTCCCTCCTTCTTTATGAAGAGGCGTGGGCCGAGCTGGAACGCTCCGGAGAAGAAAACGGAGAGATGGGAGAGAGCCATGAGGACTGAATTGAAAATCCTGGCGGCGATCTTGGTCGCGTCGGCGCTGCCGCTCGCCGCCTGCAAAAACGGATCGGACGCTCCGGGCGAGTCCGCGCCCGAAAAGAAAGACGGTCCCGCCGCCGTCACCCTGAGCCGTGAGGCGATCGAGATCGCGGGCATCAAGATCCGGGTCGCCGAGCTGCGCGCGGTCCCGATCCTGGTTTCGGCCCCCGGCGAGATCGCCCTCAATCCCAAGAAGGTCCATCATCTCACGTCGCGCCTGCCGGGCCGGATCGAAGAGGTGCTCGCATTCGAAGGGGACCGCGTCGCCAAGGGACGGACTCTAGTCACACTCTTCAGCCCGGAGTATCTTGCGGCTCAGGCGGAATTCCTGCAGGCCCGCGCCCGTCTGGACGGGCTCGACCCGGCCCGCTCGCCGGAGGACGACAAGACGGCCCGCGCCATCGCGGCCTCGGCCCGTGTCAAACTGCGGATTCTGGGACTGGCCGAGGAGGAGATCAAGGCGATCGAAGAGTCGCGGCTCCCCCGGAACCTTCTTCCGCTGACGGCCCCTCTCTCCGGGACCATCATCGAAAGCTCCGCCGTCGCCGGCGATGCGATCGAGGCCGGGGCCGGGCTGTTCCGGATCGCCGACCTTTCATCGCTGCGTGTCAACGCCCGGATCCACGAGAAGGACCTCGGCTCCGTTTCGCCCGGCGCCGCGGCCGTCGTCAAAGTCGCCGCTTACCCGGACTTGGAATTCAAGGGACGGCTGGCGCAGATCTCGGACCTCATCGACTCCGAAACGCGGACGATCATCGGCCGCGTCGAGGTCGGCAATGAGGCCGGCCGGCTCAAGCCCGGGATGTTCGCGGACGTGACTCTCATCCTTCCGTCCCGGACGAGTTCTCTCGTCATCCCCGACTCGGCCGTCCAGAGGATCGAGGGAAAGACGGTCGTGTTCGTCTCCGCCGGAGAGGGATCCTTCGCCGTCAGGGAGATCGCGACGGGACCGGCCCGGGACGGCTGGGTCGAGGTCCTGTCCGGGCTCGCCCCGGGCGAATCTTACGCGGCCGAAGGAGGCTTCTTCCTGAAATCCGAACTCCTCAAGGAGAGCTTGGAGGAGGAGGGGCAC
>JALHUR010000260.1 GCA_022867325.1 Candidatus Aminicenantota bacterium
CAAGGTGTTGACAAGCCTTGTCCGTGACCTTCCGTCCCCGGGTGGTCCGGTCGAGGTACCCGATCCGCATCAGGAAGGGCTCGTAGATGGATTCGATCGTGTCCTTCTCCTCGTCGATGGCCGCGGCGATGGTCGAGATCCCGACCGGGCCGCCCCCGAAGTTCTCGACGATCGTGGTCAGGATCTTGCGGTCGACATCGTCGAGCCCGACCGAGTCGACCTCCATTTTATCCAGTGCTTCCGAGGCATCCTTGGCTGAGATGACGCCCTTGCCCTTGACGTCGGCGAAGTCCCGGACCCGCCGCAGCAGACGGTTGGCCACCCGCGGCGTCCCCCGCGACCTCAGGGCGATCTCGGCGGCTCCGCCGTCGTCGACCTTGACTTTAAGGATTTCGGCCGAGCGGCGGATGACCTGCCGGAGATCCTCATCGCGGTAGTAATCGAGGCGATGGATGATGCCGAAGCGGCCCCGGAGCGGGGCCGTGATCCGGCCCGCCCGGGTCGTCGCTCCGATCAGGGTAAATTTCTTGAGGCGGAGCTTGTGGCTGCGGGCGCTCGGCCCCTGGCCGATGATGATGTCCAGGCAGTAGTCCTCCATGGCCGAATAGAGGATTTCCTCGACCGAGGGGTGGAGGCGGTGGATCTCGTCGATGAACAGGACCTCCTTGTCCTGGAGGTTGGAGAGGATGGCCGACAGGTCGCCCGTCCGCTCGATGACCGGTCCGGCGGTCGGCTTGATCCCGACGCCCATCTCCTTGGCGATCAAGTAGGCGAGGCTGGTCTTTCCCAGCCCGGGAGGTCCGTAGAGGAGGACGTGGTCGAGGTGCTCGGAGCGCTTGCGGGCGGCCTGGATGAAGACCTTGAGGTTGGCTTTGATCGTCTCCTGGCCGACGAACTCGTCGAAGGATCGGGGGCGGAGGCTGTCCTCATAGAGGATGTCCTCCTTGGTCCGGACGGGGGTCAGGCTGGCTGGCATGGCTCGTCAGTCCTCAGTTCAACAGGTTATTGCATTTCCATGGCGAAGTCCAGGGCTTGAGCAGCACCGGCCGGGATCAAAGCTTGGCCAGGCGCTTGAGGCTCTCATGCAGGAGTTTCTCGATTCCCGCCTTGGCCGTGAGCGAGCGGAGGACGTCGTCGACGACGCGGTCGACCTCCTTGCGCCGGAATCCCATGTTGAGGAGGGCCGAGACGAGATCCTCCCGTTCCTGGGAATCCTGGGCGGCCAGGACTTTTTCCTTCTTCTCGAGCTTGTCCTGGAGTTCCATGGCGATCCGGAGGGCCGTTTTCTTTCCGATGCCGGGGATAAGACAGAGCCTGGCGACATCCCCCGTCCTGACGGCCTCCGCGAGGTCGGCCGGCTCGATCCCGGACAGGATGTTCATGGCCAGCTTGGGGCCGATCCCCGAAACGGCGATGAGCTTGAGAAAAATGTCCTTCTCGGCCTCCGTCGAGAAACCGTAGAGGGCCAGGGCGCTGTCGCTGAGGTGGGTGTAGATGTGAAGTTCGACGGGCTGGCCGACTTCGCCGATCCGTATGAAGGTCGAGAGCGGAATGGCCGCGGCATAGCCCACGCCTCCCGCGTCGATGACGGCCTGGCTGGGCGACTTCCTGATCAGGGTTCCTTTAAGATAAGCGATCATGCTCCCCCCCGCGTTCCTTCCGTTTCCTTGATCCGGGCCCGGAACTCCCGCCCGTTGAGATGGCAGACGGCGGCGGCCAGCGCGTCGGCGGCGTCCGAGTCGAGCGCCGGGTCGTCGATTCCGAGCAAGGTCTTAACCATGCTCAGAACCTGGGCTTTGTCGGCCTGGCCGTAGCCGGTGACCGCTTTCTTGATCTCGAGGGCCGAGTATTCGAACAGGGAGCAGCGGCGCGAGGCGACGGCGATCAGGCAGGCGCCCCGGACCTGCCCCAGGGCGAGCGCGGTTTTGACGTTCTGGGCGTAGAAGGCGCTTTCGATCGCGACCTCGCCCGGCGCGTAGTCGGCGATGATCTTTTCGAGGTCGGAGCGGATCTCGTCGAGCTTGAGGTGAAAAGGAAGGTCGCGGGAGGGCTTGATCGTTCCGTAGCAGATGGGAACGTATCTCCCTTCTTTTTCCTCGACGATCCCGAATCCGGTGGCCCGGGTGCTGGGATCGATGCCGAGGACCCTCATGGGGCGGCGCCCGTCCTCAGGCCGAAAGCCGGGCGAGTTCCTCTTCGTCGATGTCGAAGTTGGCCGCGACGGTCTGGACGTCGTCGTGGTCCTCGAGCTCCTCGACGAGCTTGAGGACCTGCTGGGCGGGCTTCCCCTCGAGCTTGGTGTAGTCCTGGGGGAGGTGCCCGACGTTCGAGTCCGAGATCTCGATCCCGGCCGCCTTGACGGCCTCGAGGACGGCCTCGTACTTGTCGGGCCCCGTGATGATCTCCCAGGTGTCGCCCTCGTCCTTGATGTCCTGGGCGCCGGCGTTGAGGGCGATATCCATGAGCTTTTCCTCGCCGGCCTTGTCCTTGGCGACGACGATGTAGCCCTGGCGCTTGAAGCGGAAGGCGACGCAGCCCTGGGTGCCGATCTGGCCGCCGTTTTTGGCGAAGATGTGCCGGATTTCGGAGACGGTCCGGTTCTTGTTGTCGGTCAGGGCCACTATGAAGATGGCGACTCCGCCCGTTCCGTACCCTTCGTAGATGACTTCTTCGTAGTTCGTCCCCTCGAGCTGGCCCGTCCCCTTCATGATAGCCCGCTTGATGTTGTCGGCCGGCATGTTGACGGACCGGGCGTCGTTGACGGCCTTGCGGAGGCGGGGGTTCTTGTCGGGATCCCCGCCGGCGACCTTGGCCGCCACGGCGATCTCGCGGATGATCTTGGTGAAGACCTTGCCCCGTTTCGAGTCGGTCGCCGCCTTTTTATGTTTGATAGAAGCCCACTTGGAATGTCCGGACATCTGATTCTCCTCTCTGGATTGGGCCTAAATTGTAGCAAAAAAAGGCAGCGGGCGCAATAAATTCCGGGGTAGCGGCCTTTCTTCCCCGATCGGGTAGGGGTTGCCGGAAAGCGGCGATTGTTCTATATTAATCTAAGAAAACTTTTGGAAGGAGATGAGTCATGAAAAAAAACATGGGAGCGCTGGACCGGACCATCCGCTTGATCCTGGCCGTCGCCGGGGGCGTTATGATCTTGACACAGATGGTCGCCGGAACGCTGGCCGTCATCATCGGAGTTTTCGCGGTCATCTTCGTCATCACCGCGGGCATCGGCTTCTGCCCGCTCTATGTCCCCCTGAAAATCTCGACTTTGAGAAAGTCCCCAGCGAAGTGACCTTGTGATCCGCCTTTTCGTCTTGAGGAAAAAGCTGTTCTTAGGAACTGGAGCCCTGGCTCTCGTCTGTGCCACCGCCCCGGCGATGGCGCAGGAACTGGGGGCGGACGACATCCGCGGCCTGCTGGAGCCTATTCGGATTGAATACAAGCTTCCGGCCCTGGGCGGAGCCGTCATTACCAGCAAGGGACTCTTGGCGATGGGAGCGGTCGGAGTCCGCAAGGCCGGAACGGATATTCCCGTCACGGAGAATGATCTTTGGCATCTCGGCTCGGATACGAAGGCTATGACGGCGGTTCTGATCGGGTCTCTGGTCGAGAAAGGCCTTTTGCGCTGGGAGACGACCGTCGGCGAAATATTCCCGAAACTCGTCAAAAATAACCCATCCCCGCTAGCCGGCGTCAATCTCCTTCATCTGTTATCCCATCGTTCGGGACTTCCTCATGACCCGGCGTCGGGTTGGTGGCTCGTCCCCCGCGCCGACACGATCCAGGGGCGGCGCTTGAACGCCCTGGCCATGGCCTTCAAGGAAAAGCCCGTTGCCGCGCCGGGCGAGAGGTATGTCTATTCCAATTTCGGCTACGTCGTGGCGGGTGCCATGGCCGAGCAGGTCGCGGGGTCGTCTTGGGAAGAATTGATATCGGCCGAGATTTTCATACCGTTGGGCATGCAGAGCGCGGGCTTCGGCGGCGTCGGCACCCCCGGCGAGATCGATCAGCCCTGGGGTCACGGCGCCAACGGGAAGGCCGTCAATGGGAACGGTCCGGCCATCGACAATCCTCCGGTTTGTGGGCCGGCCGCCCGCGTTCACTGCAAGCTCGCCGATTGGGCCAAATTCATCACCGACCAGCTTCGCGGCGCCCGCGGGGAACCGGCCCTGCTCAAGCCGGAGACCTATCGAATCCTCCATACGCCGCCCTTCGGAGGGGACTACGCTCTGGGCTGGGGCGTCGTGGATCACGAATGGGGCGGCGGCAAGGTCCTCACCCATGCCGGTAGCAATATGATGAACTACGCCATGGTCTGGATAGCCCCCCAAAAGGACTCCGCGGTCCTGGTCGTTACGAATCAGGGCGGGCAAGCGGCCGCAACCGCTTGCGATAAGGCATCTGCGGCCTTGATCAACCGGATTCGCGGCCCGAATCATCCCTGATCTCTCCGAATCGTCGGACCTCCGGCCCGGTCCTGTTGTAGTCGGGGGGAGTATTCGGTTATATTCATTTTAGGATGTCGGCCATGGTTAAGGATCCTGTCCGCGGAACGGACGTTGATGAGGGGAAGGAACGGATCGACCTCCCCATCGTCGGGATGCACTGCGCCTCGTGCGTCGCCCGGGTCGAGAAAGCCCTCCTGGCCAAGGATGGCGTCCTCAAGGCCTCGGTCAACCTGGCCACCGGGAAAGCCAGGGTCGAATACCTTCCCTCCCGCCTGACAGCCACAGACCTCAAGGCCGCCGTCGAGTCCGCGGGCTATAAGGTCCTTGATACGGGGGACACGGCCGAAGCGGAGGACGTCGAGCGCAGGGTCAGGGAAAGCGAGTACAAAGCCCTGACCCGGAAGCTCATCGCGGGCGCTGTCCTGACCGTCCCCATCTTCTTCGGAAACATGCATCATGTGTTTCCCTGGACGCCGTCCTTCCTCGCCAACGCCTTCCTTCTTTGGATTCTGACGACGCCCGTCGAATTCCTGATCGGTTGGCAATTTCATCGCGGGGCCTGGAAGTCCCTGCGCCGCCGAACGGCCGACATGAACACCCTCATTTCGGTCGGGACGCTGGCGGCTTACCTCTACAGCGCGGCTGCGACCCTCGCCCCGTCCTTTTTCCTCGGGGCCGGCGTCGCGCCCGACGTCTACTTCGACACCTCGGCGGTCATCATCGTCCTCATCCTGTTCGGCCGCTGGCTCGAAGCGAGGGCTAAAGGCCGCACCTCCGAAGCCATTAGGAAGCTGGCCGGGCTCCAGCCAAAAACCGCCCGCGTCATCCGGGCCGGCGTCGAACAGGACATCCCGGTTGCCGATGTCGTCGTCGGGGATTGGGTCGTAGTCCGGCCCGGCGAACGAATCCCCGTCGACGGAGTGGTCCGCGAGGGCACTTCGGCCGTCGATGAGTCCATGATCAGCGGAGAAAGCCTTCCCGTCGAGAAGAAGCCGGGCAACCATGTCACCGGTGCGACCATCAACAAGGCCGGGAGCTTCAAGTTCGAGGCGGTCAAAATCGGAAAGGACACGGTCCTGGCCCAAATCATCCGCCTCGTCCAAGAGGCCCAAGGGTCCAAGGCGCCCATCCAACGTCTGGCCGACGTTATCGCGAGCTATTTTGTCCCGGTCGTGATTTCGATCGCCGTCGCCACCTTCGCCGTTTGGTACTTTTTCGGTCCCGCGCCGTCCCTGACCCGGGCCCTCCTCAATTTCGTGGCGGTCATGATCATCGCCTGCCCCTGTGCCCTGGGCCTGGCGACGCCGACCGCGGTCATGGTCGGGACGGGGCGCGGAGCCGAGCACGGCATCCTGATCAAGGGCGGCGAAAGCTTGGAGACTGCCCACAAGTTGACGACGATCGTCTTCGACAAAACCGGGACGCTGACAAAAGGAGAACCGGCCGTGACCGATCTCTTCGCGATTGGGGAGCATTCCGAGGAGAACCTACTCCGCTGGGTGGCGGGCGCCGAGAGGCGCTCCGAGCATCCCCTCGGCGCGGCCATCATGGCTAAGGCCCGCGAACGGGGGATAGAGCCCGGCGACGCGGAAGGTTTCCTTGCCTTGGAGGGCCGGGGGATTGAAGCCCGCGTCGGCGGCCGGTACATTCTGATCGGAAACGCCGGGCTGATGGCGGAGCGCCGGATCGATTTCGGGGACTGCGCGGCCAAACCGGCCGAGCTCGAGGCGGACGGGAAAACCGTCATGCTCGTCGCCGTGGACGGCTCGCCGGCCGGATGCATCGCCGTGGCCGATACCCTCAAGGAGAGCGCCGCGCCCGCCGTGGCGAAGCTGAAAGCGATGGGCCTCGAGGTCGTGCTCCTCACCGGCGACAATCGCCGTACCGCCAAAGCGGTAGCGCTGCAGGCGGGGATCGAGGAGGTCCTGGCCGAGGTCCTGCCTCAGGACAAGGTCGCCGAGGTCAAACGCCTTCAGGCCGCCGGAAAGAAAGTGGCCATGGTCGGCGACGGCATCAACGACGCGCCGGCCCTGGCCCAGGCCGACATCGGGATCGCTATCGGAACCGGGACGGACGTGGCCCTCGAGGCTTCGGACATCACCTTAATTCGGGGCGACCTGGGCGGGGTCGTCTCGGCCATCGAGCTCAGCCGGCGGACGATCCGGATCATCAGGCAGAACCTGTTCTGGGCCTTCATTTACAACACGGCCGGGATTCCGATCGCGGCCGGCCTCCTCTATCCGTTCTTCGGGATCCTCCTCAACCCGATGATCGCCTCGGCCGCCATGGCCGCGAGCTCGGTCTCGGTCGTCTCGAATTCCCTCCGACTGCGCCGCTTTCGGCCCCGGACTTAGGCGCGCATTGCGCGGTGTTTTTACGCTCTTTCTTTTTATTGTATAATCCCATTCTCGCGGAGAAAGGAAATAGCCATGCGCAGCTTCGAGTCGATCCGCCTCGGGGTTCCCGAAATTCTTCTGCCCATGCCCGGCATCGACCTTGCCAAGTGGGCCGTCATCGCCTGCGACCAGTACACGTCCGAGCCCGAATACTGGGATAAAGCGGCCGCCTTCGTCGGAGACGCCCCATCAACCCTGAATCTCATCTACCCCGAAGTCTACCTCCACGAGCCCGACCCGGCCGCGCGGATCGGGCGCATCCGGGCCGCCATGAACGACTATCTGGGCCGCGGCCTTTTCAGGCCGGCCGAGGGTCTCGTCTACGTCGAGCGGACGACCCGCGGCCGGACGCGGCGCGGGATCGTCGCTTGCCTGGATCTCGAGGCCTACGATTTTCGCCGGGGCGCGACGAGCCTGATCAGGGCGACCGAGGGCACGATCCTGGAGAGGATTCCGCCCCGGGTCCGGATCCGGGAAGGGGCGCTCATCGAGCTCCCCCATATCATGGTCCTTATCGACGACCCGGACGACGGCGTC
Source organism: Candidatus Aminicenantota bacterium (assembly GCA_022867325.1). GTDB lineage: Bacteria > Acidobacteriota > Aminicenantia > Aminicenantales > JAFGBC01 > JAFGBC01. The sequence continues at coordinate 7,382 of JALHUR010000260.1, forward strand.
ATCGGCCCCATGGAGAGAGCCAAGGATCGTCTCGATAAACTCTACGACTTCGACCTCATGATGGAATCGGGGCATCTTGCCGGATACCGCGTTCCCGGCGGAGAGACCGAGGCCCGCGTCGTGGGGGCCCTGAGCCGGCTGGCCGATCCGGCCGCGTTCGCGCGCCGCTACGGGCTTCCGGCCGGGACGCCCGTTCTCCTCTACGCGATGGGGGACGGGAACCATTCGCTGGCCACGGCCAAGACGATCTGGGAGACGACTAAAGAAGCGGCTTCGGACCGGAAGGCGGTCATAGCATCCCCGCTCCGCTACGCGCTGGTCGAACTCGTCAACCTCCACGACCGGGCCCTCGTTTTCGAGCCCATCCACCGGGTCCTGTTCGGGCCGGCCTCCGGGCGGGATGCGATCGCCGAGGCCGGGGCTTACTTCCAAGGGGGGGTGAAATTCGAAAAATCCTGTTGCCTCCGATCGATGCGGGAGACGGTCGACGGCCAAACCGGCCGGCCCCACAAGATCGGGATCATCCGCGAATCCGGATCGGGCGTCCTGGAGATCGGCGCGGCCGGATCGAACCTGCCGGTCGGCACCATCCAGACCTTCCTGGACGCTTTCCTTAAAGACAAAGGAGCGCGCGAGATCGACTACGTCCACGGCACGGACACCGTCGCCCAGCTCGGCGCCAAGGCCGGGAACCTGGGCGTCTACCTCCCGGCCATGCGCAAGGAGGACCTGTTCAAGACCGTCATCCTCGACGGCGCCCTGCCCCGCAAGACGTTTTCGATGGGGGAGGCCTGGGAGAAGCGGTTTTACATGGAGGCCCGCCGGCTCGGCTGAGGCTTTCGCGCGCATCACCCGTTGCGGACAGCGGCCCGCCGGAAACACTTCCTTAACCGCGACGTAACCCGTTCGCCGATGCTAAGCCCCGCCTTTCAAGGCGGGGATGAGGAGCGAGGCTCAGGGTTAATCCTATACAAGCCCCGGCCTTCAGGCCGGGGAGTCGAGGATTTGACTGCTGATTTCAATTTCATGGAAATGCTTTCCGGCCGCCAATATTCTTGACAATATTTATAAAAACGATAGAATAATATACACAAATCATAATTAAGGAGTCATTCTAATGAAAAGAACAACCCGATGGCTTTCCATCGTCCTGGCCCTGGCCGTGATCGCCGTCCTGTCCGGCGGCGCCCAGCAGCAGAGCGATGAGACCGCGACCTGCCCCGTCTCGGGCAAGGTCATGAAGAAGGCCGAGGCCGGCGCCACGGCCGAGTACCAGGGCAAGACGTATTACTTCTGTTGTGCCGGCGCCAAGGATAAGTTCCTCAAGGATCCCGCCCAATACACCCAGGCCAAGCTCGAGGCCGGGGCCAAGTACGTCTGCCCGATGTGCAAGGGCGTCGAGTCGGATAAGCCCGGCAAATGCCCCAAGTGCGGGATGGACCTGGTCAAGAAGGCCGAGCCCCAGGATGCCGCCGCGCCCACGGCGGCCAAATCCTGCTGCGGAGGCCACCAGCAGGCGGCCGCTCAGGAGAAGAAGTGCGAGATGGCCGGTTGCGGCCATGAGGCGGGGGCGGGCTGCGGCAAGATGAAGGCCAAAGCCGCCGAGGGATGCGCTTGCCCGATGTGCTCCCCCGAGGTCGAGATCAAGATCGAAAACGTCAAG